>QMOR01000049.1 GCA_003648285.1 Bacteroidota bacterium | reverse complement strand
CTCAAGAGTAATACATAGATACCTTATTGTACTCTTAGGTTTAAAAGGTAAATAATAAAATTAAATGTTACTTTTATACATAAAAGTAACATTATGTCGATAGACTTGCGTGCATATCAAGCCGGGCGCTCAGAAAAAGTGGCTGACTACAGGTACTTCGTCCCTTCCTTTATCAATGACACATGGTTACTAAACGATCCTGAGCTTATTCAGTTGTTGGAGGTGGCTGCCGCGGCCATCGGGAGCCTGAATGCATATTCAAAGCAAACACCGGATATTAATATGTTCCTCGCGTTGCATATCACAAGTGAAGCAGTGAGTTCAAGCAGGATCGAAGGAACCAGGACAACTATCGACGAGGCATTATTACCAGAGTATGAGATTCCACTGGAGCGGATACCAGACTGGAAAGAGGTGACAAATTATATTGCCGCCCTAAATGGTGCTATTAAGGATCTTGAGTCACTACCCATATCCACGCGATTACTGTGTAAGGCACACCGCATTTTACTCAATAGCGTGCGTGGGGAGAAGAAGCAACCCGGTGAATTTCGCAGAAGTCAAAACTGGATTGGCGGTACCAGCTTGTCGAACGCTGAGTTTATTCCACCACATCATTCGCTGATTGATGGATTAATGAACGACCTGGAAAATTTTATGCACAACGATCAGATCTACTTGCCGGGATTAATCAGAATAGGAATTGTGCATTACCAATTTGAAACCATTCATCCCTTTTTAGATGGAAATGGGAGAATTGGCCGTTTGTTGATTACGCTTTACCTCGTGAGTACTGGTATGCTCGAAATGCCGCTCCTTTATTTGTCCAAATACCTCGATAGGAATAAGGAGCTTTATTATGAACATCTGATGAAGGTTCGAAGGGAGAACAATATGATTGCGTGGTTGAAGTACTTTTTAACTGCGGTTATTGAAACATCTGACGAGGCGGCAAGCGCTTTAAGCAGGCTCATCGACTTCAGGCAGGAACTGGATTTGAAAATTCATAGCAATTATGGTCGTCGTGTACAATCAGCGCGGCTTCTGATTAATTATCTGTTTGAAAATCCGATAATTACTGTCGATCAGGCCAAAGATGTGTGTTCGATGAGTTATAAGGCGGCAAATGCACTTGTTTCTATGTTGCACGAGGATGGCATTCTGAAGGAGATCACCGGGCGGAGCAGGAATAGGTTGTTCAGGTTTGATCCTTACATCGATACATTCGGAATGTGAAGTCTCCCTTTGGTCTCTAATACTGACGCTACGGTCAGCATGAGAGACCAAAGCGACATTCCCTTTTAGCTCCGATTCCTTAGGGGCAGAGTATAACTGGACTAAGCGCCATCTTCCGTAGTTACTTTCAAATAAAAAAAACAAAAAGTTTACATGGAATGAAACATTTTCTACATTTGCACTGTATACATATATGTAAACAAAATGATTAAAAAGTTTGAGGTAGTACTCTTGACGCAGGCATATGATTTTGTGGCTAAACTGGATACTAAGACGAGGAAGAAGATTTTGCAAAACTTGAACAGAGCTCGATTTCATAACGATCCAAGGCTATTTAAGAAACTGGAGGGTGATATCAGGGAGTTCAGAACTTTATTCAATGGAACACAATATAGATTGTTGGCGTTTTGGGATAAAAGTGACGCCGGGCATACATTAGTATTGGCCACACATGGTGTGATAAAGAAGACAAGTAAACTTCAAAGAAGGGAAATTGAGAGGGCCAAATCCATTCAAAAAAATTATTTAAAGACTTGATAATATGACACAATACACGTTGAAGGAAGCGGAGGACAATCTGATTGGACTGAAAGGTACACTTGAACGAGATCAGTATGAATTCGAATTGAAGCTTGCGCTGATTGGAGATATGATAAGAATGACGCGAAAGAAAAGAAAATTAACACAAGAGGAGCTCGGAGCACTCATAGGTGTGAAGAAGGCTCAAATTTCAAGGTTGGAGAGAAACACCGGGAATGTCACAATTGAAACGATTCTGAGAGTGTTTACTGCGTTAGAGGCGCAGATAAACTTTAACGTTGTATTGTAATAAAAGTCAGAATTCTGAACAATACCAGGCTGCTATAAAATGCGTGCATTAGCGACCATACTGACGCTCCGGTCAGCATTAGAGACCAAAGCGACAACAGCGACGATAAAGACAGCCAACAGATGACCTTAAACTTCAAATCCTTCGGCCACGGGCCCCCACTCATCATCATGCACGGCCTCTTCGGGATGCTGGATAACTGGCAGACGATTGCAAAGCAACTGGCATCTGACTATTCTGTGTATACCGTGGATCTCCGCAACCACGGAAGGTCGCCTCACTCAGATGAGTTTGACTATTGCATCATGGCGGCAGATATCGTGGAGTTTATGGAGTCGCATGGCTTCTACACAGCGCACATGATGGGACACTCGATGGGTGGCAAGGTGGCGATGCAGGTGGCGATGGAGTATCCGGATCACGTGCAAAAACTCATCGTCGTGGACATCGCACCCAAGCTCTACGCACCCGGACATACATGGATATTTAATGCGCTTGCCTCAGTGGATTTCTCCATAATCCATAGTAGAAACATGGTAGAGGCCGTGCTTCTGCAACAAATCGATAGCGCCAGCATCGTACGCTTTTTGATGAAAAATATTGCGCGAAATCCCAGTGGAGGTTATCAGTGGAGAATGAATCTTGACGTCATCAGGTCTAAATACGAGAACGTAAGTGGAGAGGTGATTGCCGGTGATCCGTTTGACGGACCCACACTGTTTTTGCGTGGCGGGATGTCTCCATATATCACGCTGGATGACTGGCCGCAGATAGAGGAGCTCTTTCCCAATGCGGTGCTGGAGACGATCAGGGGAGCGGGACATTGGGTGCATGCGGAGGAGCCGGAGGTGCTTTTGGAGATGGTGAGAGGGTTTTTGGGTGGGATCATTAAAGGTAAAATGCACTAGCCCTCGCTTGCTGGGTAAAACCGCAAATGTTAAAATGTGAAAGGGCGCTCACAGGGCTTCCACATGATGAAATAATTGTCAAAGTGCTGGAACTCTAGAAACCTTATCTCAATCCGTTGGTCAAAGTGCGAAATGCTGTAACTTAGCAGTATCATACATTGGTAACCTAAGCCTGATAGATGAGACTGAAGAAGCTGGATCTGAAAAATTTCCGTTTATTTTCAAATTTTGAATTGGAGATGCCCGATTCAAATCTGATTGTGCTTGTGGGAAACAACGGTGCAGGAAAGACCTCAATTCTCGACGCGATTGCTTTGTGCTTTACGCACTTTACAGGAGAATTGCTGTCGAAGTCAGAACGGTATAATATTGAATCCTGGTTTTTGGTCGATGATGTAAGGCATGGGAATAAAGAAGGAAAGGTAACTATCGATTTTGAGTATGAAATACCAGCGCAGAATGAGTTTTTTAATAATGAAAATCATACCAAAAGCATAACTGTAAATAGGGATATTAATGAACCTAATCTGAAATTCGAAAAATTGCCTAAAGGGTTTGTGGACAGAATAAAAAAACTGCTTAACGACAACAAATTATCGTCAATTCCCATCATTGCATATTACAATGCAAACAGGACGACTTCAGGTACGGACAGGAAGTCAACAAGTTCTGTCACGTACAACAATATGCTGATCGCTTATGAGCGAGCATTGAATATTCAAGAGCCGAATTTTGCAAGTTTTGAAGAATGGTTTATTCAACAAACGCGACAAGAGAATGCCTATAAAGTAGAAAAGGAAGATCTCACTATAGAATTGCCAGCTTTAAAAAATGTTCGGCAGGCATTCATGAGCTTCATAAAAGAGATCGAACCGGGGGTGTATAGTGACCTGGTAGTTAAGGGCGAATCCAGCGTCAAGACGGACTTTTCAGAAAGAATAAAAGAGTTTTTATCAATTGAGAAAAATGGGACTGAGCTAAAATTTAAACAACTGTCAAATGGTGAAAGAATGGTAGTCGGTCTGGTATGCGAAATTGCCAGAAGGCTGACCATAGCAAATGACAACGCGGAAGATGCATTGACTGGTGATGGAGTTGTACTTATTGATGAGATTGATTTGCACCTTCATCCAAATTGGCAACGTACAATCGTTTCCGCGTTGCAAATGACCTTTCCGAATGTGCAATTCATTATTACCACACATTCGCCACTGGTGCTTTCAGGGATAAAGCGAGAAAGCCTATTGCTGCTGAAAAAAGGTGAGGTAGTCCCAAGGGAAGATTTACCGGATATATACAGCGGCACAGCCGATGAGATTCTGGCTGAACTATTAAATGCAGATCCGGCTATAATCACTTTCGAAGCTGAAAAGAAGGAAATCGATCGGCTTTTCAATGATATGGATTTCAGCAATGCCGAAAGACGATTGATTGAGTTAGAGCACAAGGTTGGGTCATCACCAAAGTGGTTAGAAGATTATCGACAAAGAATAGCGTTTGCAAAGGCATGAGGCTAATAATAGTTGACTCAGACAGTGAGCCTCAGTGTTTGGCTACTTTGAGGAGTACCCCTAAAGCCAAGTATGAAGACTTAAAAGATGTCTGCATGAAAGAAGTCAGGCAGTCGTTGGGTGTGCAGCAAATGGGATATTGCGCCTACTGTGAACAAAAAATGAGCACTTTGGTATTTGTCGAGCACTATTTATCACGACATTCGCACAAATCTCAAGAGTTGGATTTTGAAAATTTTCTGGGATGTTGCTCAGGGAAATTATACAACGATCGAATGGGTGGACAACATATTGAAATCTGTAATGTTTCAAAAAAGAGAACCCAACTGAGGATAGACCCTAGAATAAAACAACATGTCGACAATATTTATTATGAAGGTGACGCTACGATAAGGTCAGGTGATAAGGATCACGACGCCGATTTGAAAAATGTATTAAATCTCAATACACAAGAATTGAAGGATAAGAGAAATGCCCAATACAAGAGCACATGGGATATCATGATACGCAATGCAAAATCACTCAAGTTGACAAAAACGGACTCGTATTCCAAAGGATTGAAAATCGCCCAAGCGGGAACAATGGAGTTTTCAGGATATGTTTCATACAGGTACAGGAATTTGATAGATTCATAAAATATTGCCTTCGGAGAGGTCAAGCCTAAACTGGATAGGATACTTTCCACCAAGGTATGGCAGATCGCATTCTATATATTTGAGAGAAGGAGCAGAGGCGCACGTAGGGAATATTGGCATGCCAGCGTACATAGGAAGTATTGGTATGCCGAAGGGGGTCAGTTTGAAATCAAACAGGAGATGGAAACAATGAATTTCAAAATGTAGGGTGCCTAATAAATGTCAACCTGCGAAAGGAAGATTCACGTAAAGACATATACCTCATATATGGATATACAAATGTGACACCCAGCAACGTTGTATTTTGCAGACCTAAAGAATGAAAAGTATCAAGGATTAACTGAAATCAGAAGCCCCTGGCCACAGAAGAGTGCACTTATAAACTGAAATCCGAAAGCCCCTCTCTACTCCCGCCGCTGGGAGCCCAAAGAGTCAAGAGAGGGGTTGGGGTGAGTTAAACATCATACATGAAAAAAAATATCCGCTTCTCAATCATCGCCATCGCAGCCGCAGGTCTCTTCCTCGCATTCACAAGCCGCGACGGCAAGTACTTCGAGATCTCGAAGAATATCGAAATCTTTACCAATGTCTACAAAGAGCTCAATACGTGGTATGTGGACGATCTGGACCCGGCGACAGTCATGCGCGAAGGCATAGACGCCATGGTCAAGAATATGGATCCGTACACAAACTACTTCTCCGAGTCGCAGATAGAGGGATATCGGTATGAGTCAGAGGGGAAGTACGAGGGCATCGGTGCGGGCGTCAAGCTCATCGACGGCTACCCGACCATTACAGAGCCATACGAAAATTCACCGGCAACCAAGGCCGGGCTCAAGGCGGGCGATCAGATCATTGAGATCAATGGCGAGAGTGCAGCGGGCAGGACAAAGGGCGAAGTCAATAGTGTCGTGCGCGGAGTGCCCGGTACGACGGTGCAGTTTAAGATGCGCAGACCCGGTGAATCGACCGACAGGGATGTGACGCTGACACGTGGGAATGTCTCGTTGCCCAATGTGCCCTATTCGGGAATTGTAGCTGACGGGATAGGATATATCACCCTGACAACGTTCACACCGGATGCGGGGCGCAATGTGGCTAAGGCCCTGCGCGATCTGAAGACCGAAAATCCGGATTTGCAGGGTGTGATATTCGATCTGCGCGGAAACGGTGGTGGGCTCCTTCGCGAGGCAGTCAATGTCTCAAATGTGTTTATTCCAAAGGGAGAAGAGGTCGTGAGCACGCGCGGGAAGGTGCCGGAGAGGGATATGTCGTACGGCACCAAGATGGCGCCCGTAGATCAGAATATTCCACTGGTGGTCCTCATCAACAAGAACTCCGCATCGGCCTCCGAGATCGTTTCGGGTGTCATTCAGGATCTGGACAGAGGCGTGATGGTGGGCCAGCGTTCGTATGGAAAGGGGCTCGTCCAAAACACGCGCGACGTGGGGTACAATGCCAAACTCAAGATGACCACGGCAAAATACTATATCCCGAGTGGCAGATGCATTCAGAGCATAGAGTACGAAAACGGGGAGCCAAAGCATATTCCGGATTCAGATCGGGCGCAATTTCAGACGCGCAATGGCCGCGTGGTACTCGATGGCGGTGGCGTCAAACCAGATGTCGTCGTAGAGGTGACGCCTCCCTCAGAATTGCTCAAGGCACTGCGCAAACAAGACATCATCTTTAAGTACGTCACTGAGTACTGCAGCCAGTTTGACTCCATCGAGTCCATCGAGGAATTCAGTTTTGATGCCTATGATGACTTCAGACAATTCGTCGCAAAATCAAACTTCGAGTACTCCACAAATGCCGAGACGGCCCTCAACGAGCTGACGGGCATGGTATTCGACAGGGAGCTCGAAAAGGAGCTGCAGAAGGAGCTGAGCGCAATTTCGAAGACCCTCGAGGAAGACAAGACAGATCATCTCCAACGCTACCGCGACGAGATTGTCAATGAGATAGAAATGGATATCGTGGGCCGCTATTTATTCGAAAATGGGAAGACCCGCCAAAAACTGAAGAACGATCCGGAACTCAAGCTTGCCATTGCCATCCTGAACGATTCGGACCGATACGCGGAACTGCTTAAGTAGGGGATTATAAAAACCTGATATGACTAAACCCCTCATCCTGCACATAGAAACCTCCGGTGACCTGTGCTCCGTAGCCCTCAGCCACGGCCTGGACATCCTGTCTACCATCACCTCCACCGAAAAAAACAATCACAGCACCGCCCTGGCGCCCGACGCCCAGTCGCTGTTGGAAGCACACGATATCTTGCCCGAGGACCTCGATGCCATCTCCGTCAGCGGCGGCCCCGGATCGTACACCGGTCTGCGCGTAGGCGTGTCTTTTGCAAAAGCCATGTGCTTTGCCCTCGACATCCCACTCATAGCCGTAGACACCCTCGAAAGCCTCGCCATCGCCGCTCATAGCGCCCTGCATAAAGGTGATGACATGCAGAGAGACGCCATCTACTATCCCAATATCGACGCGCGCAGAATGGAGGTCTATATTGCGGCATTTGACGCAAATTGTGAGAGGATCTTGCCCAATTCAGCATTGATCATCGAGGAAAATACATTTGAGCCACAGATCACCTCAGGCAAAAAAATAGTCTTCTGTGGAACAGGCACTTCCAAATGCATTGGCATCCTGACGGATGACGCCATCATCCACCATCCCCTGGAATGTCGCGCAGAGCATCTCGTGGCGCCCGCAATACGCGCGTACGTTCAGGAAAACTTTGCCGATCTCGTTTCTTATCGCCCCGATTACGTGAAAGCACCGAATATCACAGTTTCAAGCAAGCCGGTGCTTTAGATCCTTCGTCTCTCGTGCAAAATCGTGCATGGTCTCACTTTAGATCCTTCGTCTCTCGTGCAAAATCGTACATGATCTCACTTTACGACTCTGTCGCCTGGTAAAAAACACATTGTTCGATGTTTCCTTTCGAGCCAGGGTCTGATACAACCCCAAAGCCGAAATTCCCTTGCCAGCACTGCAAAGTTGCGTGTGGAAAGCCACATATATAGCCATTTTGTTTACTGAATGACACTATCAATCAGAACATTTATGCATTAATATTATTCTTAATATGTAAAACTGGTACAGTTTTGGCAATAGGGTTAGCAGATTCTATGAATGAAACGTCACCGCTTATGAAAAAGCAAAAAAACGAAACTGTAACTCTGGGTAAAGGAGGCAAGGATATTCAACTCGACTATTCGGACTTGCGCAAAGCTGTGCTTGTCCTTAGAGCGGTAAATCATAAACTGCGACAACGCGTGGTGGATTTACTTGAGGAGAATGACTCCATGACTGTGACTGACATTTATATCAAACTGCGACTTGAACAATCTGTAGCATCTCAACACCTTGCAATTCTGCGGAGGGCGGGTGTTGTACTTACAGAGCGCCAAGGGAAGTTTATATACTACTCGCTCGACAAAGACAGGCTTGCGCAAATTTCGCGCCTTGTAGAAGAGCTTGCAGGCTAATACCCGGAACAAACGATCATGAACAATCTGTGCCTTGCTCTTTGCGGGGTGCAGATTGTTTACTTATGGATAATGGTATCTGGTCTGTGGTCGGCGGGTCGATTTCTGATTTCTGACGTCTGACGTCAGATTTTTGATGTGTTGTGCCCTCATGATATTCTCTCTCAGCACGTATTAATCATGTTCAACCCATTAAAAATCCGTGCAAACCCGTCAAATCCGTCCCACCAGTGTTCTATCACGCCCCACTCTAAACCACCAGTTTTACTGCCATTTTATACAATTCTTACTTAAACCATCACTTTAAGCAACCTCGGCTATCAACTGATATATAGTGATCTTTTTTAATGTTCTTTTGTATATATGTAAAATATTTGCATATTTGTTCAGCTAAGGTTCTAAGGTTATTCAAAATAAGATTGTATGCGAAAGACTAAGGTCACTTTCCAGAATGAAAAGTTACAGCTATCCTCCGAGTTAATGCGTGCACTAGCTCACCCTCTCAGATTAAAAATTCTCGACTTTATCGATGGACACGGAACGATCAACGTTAACAAGATCTACAAGACGTTGGACCTCGAACAGTCAATTACTTCACAGCATCTCAGAATATTGCGTTCTGCAAATGTGCTTGAAGCTACCAGGGTGGGCAAGTTTATTCATTACAAAATTCATTACCCTACCGTGCGCCGAGCCGCCCGGGCAGTAAGTAATTTTATGCAGAGAAGCTAACAACCATTCCCAGGCCTCGCCTGAAAATTCGAATTCCCAAATTCATTAATACATATTGTTTACAGGAGTCCTTTCACGAAGGGATGGCTTGCTGTGCCATGGACTTAATTCTCGCAAGAGGTTGAGGGTAGAATTGGTATGCCTGGTGGTGTGTTTGGTATGCTTGGTGGTGTGTTCTAACGCACCCCAACCCCTCTCTTCAAAAAAGGGTGGGTTAATTCCTACTCCTCTTCAAGCGAAGCACCATCCTGATTGGTTACTTCAACCACTTCAGGCTCCACATCCTTTGAAGATCCGGTCCGCAAAAAGCCCCTGTGAAATACAAGCATACTCAGCACCCCTAGAGATATCGCGCTATCAGCAACATTAAAGACAGGCTTGAAAAACTGAAACCGGTCACCACCCCAAACGGGCATCCAGTCCGGCCAGTGAAAATCAATCATCGGGAAATAAAACATGTCTACAACTCTGCCGTAAAGAAACGGCGCATAGCCACCACCCTCAGGAAACATGATCGCCGGATGCCCGTGATAAGACGATTCGGAAAAGAGGATTCCAAAAAATGCACTATCCAGGATATTTCCGACAGCACCCGCCAGAATGAGTGCAAAACTGGCAATGAGACCATGTTTTTCTTTGGCCTTGATAAGCGAGACGAGGATATAACCCAAAAATGCCACCGCTACCAATCTGAAAAGACTTAAGGCAAGCTTTCCTCCACTGCCTCCAAAACTGATGCCAAAGGCCATTCCCTCATTTTCAACGAAATGAATACGCGCCCAGCTCAGGCCCAGAATGCCAAATTCCTCGCCGTATGTCATATTCGTTTTTATCCAAACCTTCAGGACCTGATCGAATACCAGGACAACAAATATGATCAGCAAGGTTAGGGTTGAGCGCTTCAAAGTTTACAGCTTGTTTCGTTTGGAATGGCGCAAAAGTACACTTGCACGCAACGTGCTATTTAATCTTGGACTGTTTTGCTGCAATCGATAGTGTCGCATGGGGTACAGCCATCAAGCGCTCTTTTGAAATCAGCACTCCCGATTCACGACAGACGCCATACACCTTGTTCTTTATGCGAATCAAAGCGTTTTCGAGGTGCGAAATCAACTTGCGTTGCCGGCCTGCAAGCGTCGTAAGTCTCTCACTTTCAACGGTGCTGAGTCCATCATCAAGCCCCTTGACCTTCGTGTCCGGGTTTTGTGCCATCTCCTGTAGCTGGTTCATATAAAACTCCAGCTCACTCTTCGCTCCTGTCAGCTTTTCTACGATCAGATTCTCAAAAACTGCCAGTTCAGAATCGCTATATCGTGTGATATTAGTTTTTTTGCTCTGCATACCTCTGTAGTTTGGCCCAAACGGGTCGTTTCTTTCAAGGGCGCAAAAATACTATATATAGATTCTAATCCCAAAATTTCATTGCGTCATAAAAAGAGACTATAAGTCATCATGCGCCAAAACAAATCCCACCTGCACCATACGCACACAAAACCATAGCGTACCTTGCAGCATTCCACCTGCGTCATACGACTATGGTGAGCAATAACGGTTTAAAACAATCCATCCAAGATAAACCACCACATATAATGACAGAAAGGACTGACAACCAAGCATGTACAAGCTCCCATAATTCGCGACGTGTCATCAAAGCAAGCCGACTCATTCAGGTACAGACAGGCCCCAATATTTCGCGACGTGTCATCACAGCAAGCCGACTTACTCAGGTACGCACAAGCCTCTGCAATTCGCAACGTGCCATCACAGCAAGCCGACGCACTCAGATAAGATCAGTCTCCCTCCTCGTCACCGCCTTCCTGTGTACACTTGGCTTTGCCCAGGCGCAACCAGATAAGATCTCAACATCCCTCCTCAATCTGACCGATAAAGCAGAGGTCATCATCCATTTTGAATCTCATCCAGGGTTTCAGGCTTCAGAATTGCCTTACAAAAAAGAAGAAAAGGGTGCATTTGTCTATCATACCCTCAAGGAATACACACAAACTGTACAACATGCCACGATAGAATACCTGGATACGGAAGAAGCCGCGTACCGATCTTATTGTGTGGCAAATGCCATCGTCGCAATGATCTCCGGAGACCAAATCAGGACGATTGCTGGTTTTGATCAGGTGAGAAAAATCACGCCAAATGACGTGGTCGAACAGAGCAGGCCCAAACTGGATGGTACTATCCGCAGGTCGGCAGGGCCGGAGTGGGGACTCGTGCGCATCGGTGCAGACAGCGTCTGGTCACTCGGATATCGCGGACAGGGTGTGGTGATAGGTGGACAGGATACAGGCTACGATTGGAGCCACCCCGCGATAAGCAGCGCATATCGAGGGAATGAAGGTGATACAGTGATACATAGCTATAACTGGCATGATGCGATCCATGAACTGAGCCCAATTCACAATGACACCATAACGAATCCCGATGATACACCCTGCGGCATCAATGGACTGATACCGTGTGACGACAGCGGCCATGGCACGCATACAATGGGCACGATGGTCGGTCTCGACGGCGAAAATGTGATAGGTGTAGCTCCTGATGCGCGGTGGATTGGCGTGCGTTGTATGGATCGTGGATATGGAAGCCCGACTACATATATCGAGGCCTTTGAGTGGTTTTTGGCGCCTACCGATATCAATGGGGAGAACCCGGATCCTGCGATGGCCCCGCATGTCATCAACAATAGTTGGAGATGCCCCGAAATGGAAGGATGTAACCCGGATAATTTTGATCTCATCCGTCAGGCCATCATCAACTTGAAAGCTGCTGGTGTTGTAGTTGTTGTTTCAGCCGGAAATGAAGGCAATCGGGGCTGCAGCTCGATTGCTTCGCCACCGTCCATATTTGCGGAGAGCTTTGCCATAGGTGCCATGCGTGACAACGACACGATAGCCGGGTTTAGTAGTCGTGGTCCGGTAGTCATCATCGATAGTAATGGTATCATGAAGCCAGACGTGTCGGCCCCGGGTGTCGGTGTGCGATCAGCATGGCTCGACAGCACATACAGATTTGCGAGTGGTACGAGCATGTCCGGTCCACACGTGGCAGGTGCAGTCGCTCTCATCATATCCGCAAATCCTGATCTGGCAGGACAGGTAGAGGTCATCGAGGACATCCTGAGGACGACAGCTATTCCCATATTGACTGAGGAGTGCGGTACCGGTGAAAGTGTATCTCCCAATAACGTATACGGATATGGCCGCATCGATGTCGTAGCCGCGGTAGAGAAAGCGCTCATTTCGACGGCTGTACGAGATATCAGTGTACATAACCGGAACTTCAGCATTTTTCCAAACCCTTCGGACGGCACGATCCGCCTTCATATGGATATGGCCGATGAGACTGTTGAAGTGAAAATCGTCACCATGCAGGGCAGCACAGTATTCACAGAACGCTCCCATAGTCCCGGTTCAATAATCAATTTGTCACATTTACCAGGCGGGGCGTATATCGTATTGGTACGCTCGACATCAAGTGGCGGGTTGTTATCTGG
>QMOR01000048.1 GCA_003648285.1 Bacteroidota bacterium | reverse complement strand
GTGGCAGTTGATTGATAGTAGATAATTGACAATTGATAATTTTTTGTTGCTATCCGCTGCCTGAGTTTCTCTCTTATTACGATAATCTAAGGGTGTGGCACACCTTAAGGTGTGCCACACCCTTGATCATCTTCTTCTACTACCACCCTTTGGCATTTCCTCCCACACGAGTAAGCACTATATTGTGATGCGCAATTATGAGCAAACTCGCACATCGTATCTACATCCTCACATTTGTCTTCATTGTATTGGCGACACTCTGCGCTTTGATATTTTGGGGTGTTCCGTACTATAGCACCAGTATCGAGGAGAGGTTTTATCATCCGGATCACGACTTATTCAAGCCCAGCGGGCTACTTGGCCATGGGCTGGGGATCATTGGCACACTCATCATCATATTTGGTGTGGCCTCGTATATGATGCGAAAAAGAATGAAGTCGCTTCAGAAAGTTGGCATCCTGAAGCACTGGCTGGAGTTTCACATATTTCTCTGTACACTTGGTCCTGTCCTCGTGCTGTTTCATACGGCGTTTAAATTCGGCGGCATTGTATCGGTGAGCTTCTGGAGCATGGTGGGAGTTGTGATAAGTGGTGTGATAGGCCGCTTTATCTATATTCAGATACCGCGCACAATTGAGGGTCGGGAGTTGAGCCTTAACGAAGTGCGCCAAATGAAAACTGATCTTGGCACCACGATAGGAAGCTCTTCAGGATTGGACCAAAAAAGCATGCAGCTCATTCTGAAAACCACGCAGTCCGGATCACAGCGAGTAGAGGGAAGCCTGATGCGCAGAATCATCGCGCAATCTCTGCAAGATTGGAAAACGAAACGGACCATCCGGTCAATCATCAAGCCTCAGGTCAATTCAAGAACTGAATCGAAAAAAATCATGCGGCTGGTAAAGAATGAATTATCACTAAATAATCGCATTGACAGACTATTAGTGATGCAAAGTCTGTTTAAGCACTGGCACGTCGCTCACCTCCCATTTGCCATCGTCATGCTGATCATCATGATCATTCATGTGGCAATAACCTTAGCTTTCGGCTATAAGTGGATTTTTTAGAGTGGAGGTATTAATTGAAGAAATCGTCATTTACTCGGCAATACTCATTTTTTGCGTACTTGTCGTCTACCTCTATTTGAGAACTCTCAAGCGCAGGTCACAAAAGGTTGAGCAAAAAATTATCCAGGCAAAAGAGGACGGCATCCATGAACCGATTTCACTGCACCCGGTTGTCGACATAGATAACTGTATCGCAAGTGGGGCATGTATCACGGCCTGTCCCGAAGAAGATATCCTTGGAATTCAAAACGGAAAAGCAAGACTCATTAACGCCTCCCGTTGTGTCGGACACGGCGCCTGCTTTCATGCCTGCCCGGTGCAGGCGATTTCACTATGCATCGGAACAGAAAAGAGGGGTGTCGACCTTCCACATATGAACCAGAATTTTGAGACGAATGCACCCGGTGTGTATATCGCCGGTGAGCTTGGCGGAATGGGTCTTATCAAAAATAGTGTAGAGCAGGGCAAGCAAGCGATGGACGATATCGTAAAATCCATGCGTAAAGGCACAGGAGCTGAATACGATGTCATTATCGTGGGTGCTGGCCCGGCAGGCATTTCAGCAGCATTGCACGCCAAAAAGAATAAGCTCAAATTTCTGGTACTCGAACAAGATACACTCGGCGGAACGGTATTCACATTCCCACGGTCCAAAATCGTTATGACCTCGCCAATGGACCTACCACTATATGGTAAGGTTAAACTCAGCGAAACGAGCAAAGCAGAATTGCTCGACCTATGGTACAAAGTCCTGAGTGAAAATGACATCAGTATTCGTGAGAATTGCAAGGTCGAATCGATCGTACAGGAAAATAATCATTTCAAAGTTGGGATTCCAACCGGGGATGAGTTCACCACGGAGAAAGTACTGCTTGCCATTGGCCGGCGCGGTACGCCGAGGAAATTAAACGTGCCTGGTGAAGACTCGGAGAAGGTAGCATATCGCCTTCTTGAACCGGAATATATTTCCGACAAAGACATTATTGTGGTGGGTGGTGGAGATTCAGCGGTGGAAGCGGCTCTGTCATTGATGGATGACAATCATGTCACATTGTCGTACCGGAGCGAGGCATTCAAGAGGATCAAACCCAAAAATGATGCGAAGATAAAGCAAGCTGTTGCAGATGGTAAAATTGAAATGCTCTTCAATTCTAACCTGACGGCAATTGCAGAAAAGGAAATAGACCTTTCTTTAAAAAACGGAGAAGTGCTGCAACTCAAAAATGACCTTGTATATATTTTCGCGGGAGGAGAATTACCCACTCAGTTCCTTCAAAAAATTGGCATCAATATTACCAAACGATTTGGATATGCCTTGCTCAAACACAATAAAAATTAATTATACATAGTGAATTCTCGCATCATCAAATCTGGGTTTTCATTTTTAATTATTGCATTTCAATTTGCATATGCAGCGCAATTAAATGCACAATTGTCGCCAGGGGATTTGGCACAAGTGCATGCTGAGCTTGAGGGAATTTCAAACTGTACACAATGTCACACGTTGGGAGAAAAAATCTCTGATGACAAATGCCTGACATGCCATGAGAATATTAAATCCCTGATCGATCGCAGCAAAGGCTATCACGCTTCAAGGACCGTGAGGAGCCAGGAGTGCATTGACTGTCACAGCGATCATCATGGTCGTAAATTTGATATGATCCGGTTCGACACCGAGGACTTTGATCATGACCTCGCAGGATACGAATTGACCGGAGCGCATGCAAACCTCGAATGTGCTGAATGTCATAAGCGGGAATTTATCGAAGACAGTGAGCTACGCAAAACGGATGAGACATACCTCGGCATGGGGACCGAGTGTCTTTCGTGTCACGAAGATTTTCATCAGAGCACATTATCAACGGATTGTATCAGTTGTCATGATACACAGGCCTTCAGGCCAGCCGAGCTATTCAATCACGCCCAAACCAACTTCCCGTTGATCGGTCAACACGAGACTGTAGATTGCGCCTCATGCCACGAAGTCACCTCGCGTAACGGCCGTGACTTTCAGGAATTCGGAGGTATCGCATTTGAAAATTGTACAGCATGCCACGACGATGTGCATGAGGGCAGGTTTGGAACTGATTGTACACAGTGCCATACTGAAGAATCGTTTCATACGATAGCTGGCAGGACAAGCTTCGACCACAACACGACGGACTTCCCATTACGGGGTCAACACCAGCGCATCGATTGTGCGAGTTGTCATGACGCCAATGCGGATGCAGAAAATGTATTCCAGGAATTTACCCACCTTGATGCGATCAATTGCATGAACTGCCATGATGATGTCCATGAAAGCAGGTTTGGAACTGATTGCAGCTCGTGTCACAATGAGGTTTCATTTCAGGATGTCTCCGGATTAGAAGATTTTGATCACAGCCTAACGTCATTTATGCTTGAAGGCAAACACATAGAGGTCGATTGTCGCGCTTGCCATGAGACGAAAATGACGGATCCTCTACCACATGATCAGTGCATATCCTGTCATCTTGATTATCATGAAGCACAGTTTAATCAAACAAATAATATCCCCCGGGATTGTTCAGAATGTCACACTGTCGAGGGATTTGCAGGATCATCATTCACAATAGAGCAGCACAATACCGGCTCATTTGTATTGGAAGGAGCCCACCTTGCCACACCTTGTTTTGCCTGTCACCTCAAAGATGACAAATGGATATTTAGATGGATCGGTACAGAGTGCATAGATTGCCACAAAGACATTCACGAGGGAAAACTCTCTGAAGAATACTATCCGGACAGGCGTTGTGAAAGCTGCCATAATGTGGATGTGTGGACATCTATTGATTTTAATCACAGCCTCACTGGTTTTGACTTGGAAGGGGCACATTTGACCACCACCTGCACCGCATGCCATCTCGATGAAGAAAAATTCGATCGCATAGAGGAACAGTCATTCACAGGACTGGGAACCGGGTGTGCCGAGTGCCATGTTGACGAACATCACGGACAGTTTGACCTCGATGGGTCAACCGGGTGCATTCGATGTCACTCGCCACAGCACTGGAAACCAAGCGATTTTGACCATAATACGACGCGCTTCGTGTTGGACGGGGAGCATATTCAAGTTGCCTGTGAGGATTGCCACAAAGAGGTTACGACTGACAGGACAACGTATACGATATACAGGATTGATGACTTTGAATGCGCGACTTGTCACCAGTGACAATTCGTAGATCGATGAGATTTGTGGCAAAATCAGTTATCGTATCTATGACCTTGCGTGATTTACAAAGGGCTGATTCTCGTTTTTTATCTATCTTTCGATTGCCACACGCCCACATCGTTATCAGAACAAATTCTCTAAAAGCCAACAAAATGAGTTTAAGCATATGCTTAAAGTGGAATACGTACGTTGCGTTTCGTGCGTTTATTGAATAATAAAAACTGAAGTCTCGCTCTTCAAATAAGTGGCCGATTGATTAAAACGATTGCAGATAGAGTTAGGATTACAGCATTGCTTTGCTTTGTCGTTTTGACATTGCATGCGCAATCCCCTCATGGTGAAGATCTTGCCATGCGATGTGACGCCTGTCATACTACAAGCAGCTGGGAAATCGACTTTGACAGTTTGAGGTTCGATCACAGTACAACGGATTTTGCAATGGAGGGTCAGCATGAAGTGACCGATTGCAAAATGTGTCATTCTACTCTTGTTTTTTCCAATACAAGCCAGGAATGTATCTCGTGCCATACCGATATGCACCAACAATCTCTTGGACAAGATTGCGCACGCTGTCACACGGCGACATCATGGATAGTCGACAATATCTCAGATATCCACGAGCAGATCTCGTTCCCACTACTTGGGGCACATGCTACACCAAATTGCTATGAATGCCACACTTCAGAAACGGATCTGAGGTTTGAGCCGATTGGCGTCGAATGTATCACATGCCACGAGGATAATTACGCTGCTACAACCACTCCAAATCACAAAGCAGCAAGCTATTCTCTGGACTGTAGTGAATGTCACAGCATCGATGCATTTGAGTGGTCGGCATCCGGCATCAACCATGACTTTTTCCCGTTGACGCTCGGACATGACATCGCTGATTGTGCCAAGTGTCATACAGATGATGACTTCTCAATGACATCTCCTGAGTGTATTTCATGCCATCAGGACGATTTTGATAACGCCTCCAACCCCAATCATATCCAGGCTGATTTCTCTACGGATTGTGCCGCTTGTCACACCACTGATCCCGATTGGCAACCTGCAGAATTCCGGGATCACGACGGCCTTTACTTTCCGATATACAGTGGCGAGCATGGTGGTGAATGGAACCTGTGTACTGAATGCCATCTGAACCCTGACAATTTTAGCGAGTTCAGCTGTATCGACTGCCACGAACACAGTAAAGCAGACACGGACGATGAACATGAGGGTGTCACTGGATATGCATATACCAGCCAGGCATGCTTTGCCTGTCATCCGGATGGTCGCAGCGATGGTGCATTGGATCACAACTTCTTCCCGCTCACATTGGGCCACGACATTTCAGATTGCGCATCATGCCATCTTGATCCGGACTTCTCGACCACTTCTCCTGAATGTCAGACATGTCATCAGATGGACTTTGATCAGGCTCAAAATCCGAATCATCAATCGCTCAATCTGTCAATGGATTGCGTGGCTTGTCACACGACAAATCCCGATTGGAATCCAGCTACGTTTGACAATCACAGTGATTTCTATGTCTTGAATGGCGCACATGCTGTCATTGCAAATGATTGCGCAGCTTGTCACAACGGGGATTACAATAACACGCCAAACACGTGCTTTGGGTGTCATGAAGCAGATTATAATCAAACCACACAGCCGAATCATCAGGATTTGCAGTTTTCAACTGACTGTATCAGTTGCCATTCCGAGGATGCCTGGAGCCCGGCCACATTTGATCACGACGGCCAATACTTCCCGATCTACAGCGGATCGCATGCAGGTGAGTGGGCCCAGTGTCTTGACTGCCATACCACCCCTGGCGATTATTCGATATTCACTTGTATCACATGCCATGAAAGCTCCGAGACAGCCGACGAGCATACCGGCGTAGACGGATATTCTTACAATAGCAATGCCTGTCTTGCCTGCCATCCGACCGGTGAAAGTGATGATGCCTTTGACCATAACATGACAGATTTCCCATTGACAGGAGCGCATGTGACTGTCGAATGTCTGAGTTGCCATGAAGCTGGCTTCGAAGGGACGTCCACAATTTGTGTGGATTGTCATACCGTGGATTTCGAACAAACTGTAAATCCGAATCACACCGTGCTTGGTCTTTCAACGGATTGTGCCGCATGTCATACGACCGCTCCGGACTGGAACCCTGCCACATTTGACAATCACAATGATTACTACGTCTTAGCTGGCGCACATACGGCCATTGCAAATGATTGTGCCGCTTGCCATAGCTGGGATTTCAACAATACACCAAACACATGCTTTGGCTGTCATGAGGCAGATTACAACGCAACTATTGACCCCGATCACCAGGCGCTGCAGTTTTCGACAGATTGTATCACATGCCATTCGGAGAGTGTATGGGAGCCATCGACGTTTGATCACGATGGCCAGTTCTTTCCAATTTACAGTGGCTCCCATGCCGGTGAGTGGGATCAATGCCTTGACTGTCACACCACCCCTGGGGACTTCTCAATATTCACGTGTGTCACGTGCCACACTGCTTCGGAAACCGAAGAAGAGCACGATGGCGTGGGGGGATATTTTTATAACAGCGATGCTTGTCTGGCATGTCATCCCACCGGGGAAGGAGATGACGGCTTTGATCACAATATGACAGCTTTTCCACTTACGGGTGCGCATATTACCGTCGATTGTTTGAGCTGTCATGATTCCGGCTTCGAAGGCACATCTCCCATTTGTGCTGAATGTCATACGGAAGATTTCAATGAATCGACCAATCCGAATCATGGGGCATTAAATCTCTCTACAGACTGTGCGATGTGCCATACCACGGCTCCCGATTGGAATCCTGCCACATTTGAAAATCACAACGACTTTTATGTCCTTGAAGGGGCACATGTCGCGATAGCCAATGATTGTGCATCATGTCATAACGGGGAATACAATACGACACCAAACACATGTTTTGGCTGCCACGAAGCAGATTACAATGAAACGGTTGACCCCAATCATCAGGCACTCCAATTTTCGACTGATTGTATCTCCTGCCATACTGAAAATGTATGGGTGCCTTCGACATTTGATCATGACGGACAGTATTTCCCGATATACAGCGGCGAGCATGCCGGGGAGTGGGATCAATGCCTGGATTGCCACATCACACCTGGTGATTTTTCCATATTCTCTTGTACCACTTGCCATGAACAGGGTGAGACCGCTGAAGAACACGATGGCGTCGGAGGGTATTTCTACAACAGTGATGCCTGCCTGGCATGCCATCCCACTGGGGACGGGGATGATGGATTCGATCACAACATGACGGGGTTCCCACTGACAGGTGCGCACATCTCAGTCGATTGTAACAGTTGCCACGAGCAAGAATTTGAAGGGACTTCTACAATCTGTGTCGACTGTCACAATATGGATTTCGATGAATCGACCAATCCAAATCACGGGGCATTGAACCTCTCCACAGACTGTGTGATGTGTCATACCACTGCGCCTGATTGGAACCCTGCCACATTTGACAATCACGATGACTTCTACATCCTGGCGGGAGCTCATGTGGCAATAGCGAATGATTGCGCAGCTTGTCACAACGGAGATTATAATAGTACGCCAGGCACTTGTTTTGGTTGCCACGAATCAGACTACAACGAGACCGCGGAACCAAATCATATGGTTGCACAATTTTCTACTGAATGCGCCACTTGCCATACCGAAAACACCTGGATTCCGTCGACGTTTGATCATGACGGCCAGTATTTTCCAATAAACAGCGGGGCACATAATGGTGTATGGGATCAGTGCTCTGAGTGCCACACCAATCCGGGTGATTACGGGATCGTGACATGTACGACATGTCACATGGAAGGCGAAACAGCAGATGAGCATGTCGGTGTAGCAGGATACAATTTTAACAGCAGTGCTTGTCTGGCATGCCACCCAACCGGGGAAGCAGAAGGCGCGCTGGATCACAATATGACTGACTTCCCTCTCACGGGGGCACACCTGACTGTTGACTGCTTTAGTTGCCATGATCCGGACTTCGGTCCATTGTCAACTGAGTGCTCAAGCTGCCACCTCACGGACTATAACGAAAGCACGAATCCGAATCACGGAAATCTTGGATTGTCTACCGACTGTGTCGTATGCCACACTACAGACCCGGACTGGAGCCCGGCAACATTCGATGTGCATAATGATTATTACGTACTGAATGGTGCGCACGCAGAAATCGCCACTGATTGTGCTGCATGCCATAACGGTGACTACAACAATACGCCGAACACATGTTTTGGATGCCACGAAACAGATTACAATCAAACCACCAATCCTCCACACGCGAGTCTTCAATTTGAAACGGACTGTGCCACTTGTCATAGTGAAAGTGCATGGACTCCGTCTACTTTCGACCACGACGGACCGTATTTCCCGATATATAGTGGCGCACACGGCGGGGTATGGGACCAATGCTCCGAGTGCCATACCAATCCCAATGACTACGGCATCTTTACATGTACCACATGTCATATGGAAGGTGAAACTGCCGATGAACATGCTACGGTATCAGGGTATATCTTTAATAGTAACGCCTGCCTCGCATGCCACCCGACCGGAGAGTCAGAAGGTGCATTCGACCACAATACAACTGACTTTCCACTCACCGGAGCACATGTCACTGTCAATTGCTTCAGTTGCCACGATCCTGACTTTAGCCCCCTGTCAACAGAATGCTCAAGTTGCCATCTCGCTGACTATGATGGAAGTACCAACCCAAATCACAGCAATCTTGGCCTGTCAACTGATTGTGTTGCTTGCCATACAACAGATCCGGAGTGGAATCCCGCCACTTTCGATATTCACAATGACTTCTACGCGCTGAATGGGGCTCATGCCGCTATCGCTTCACAGTGCGCAACATGTCATAACGGAGATTATAACAATACGCCGAACACATGTTTTGGATGTCACGAAGCGGATTACAACGCGACTATTAACCCGGACCATGCTACCGCACAATTTCCAACCGATTGTGCGTCTTGTCACACCGAAACGGTCTGGATTCCCTCCACGTTCGATCATGACGGCATGTACTTTCCCATTTATAGTGGGAAACATGAAGGCGAGTGGAATCAATGTACCGAATGCCATACAAACCCCAACGATTATTCAATTTTTGACTGCCTGGGATGCCATACAAATCCAGAAACAGACGAGGACCACAGCGAAGTTCCTGACTACGAGTACAATAGCAACGCCTGCCTTTCCTGTCATCCAACCGGCGACGATTAACTGAGTGCATGATGAAAATAGCTCTCAGCATCTTCGTAATTATTGCCTTCGTGACAATTTCATGGGGCCAGAGTGCGGAGCCTTTTCTGAACGGATCAATTTCTTATAAAAACACGCAAAGCGTTTATGTGAAATTTGAATCTACTGATCTCATAAATGTGGGCGACACGCTATTTACCCAAAAAGAAAATCAATTTTTTGCCGCATTAATCGTAAAGAATATCTCATCTATCTCATGTGTATGTACGCCGATTACTGACGACGAATTAAATATAAATGACAGGGTTATCTTTCGTCGAAAATCAATCCCGGCACAACCTGCAATTACAACAGGTGAGGATCTGGAAATAGAAGCAACCGAGCCCCTTGTTCCGTCTACCATATTTACACCTGATCCAGACATCACCGAATTCAAGTCTCGCGAGCAATCAGTACGAGGTCGGCTTTCCGCCTCATGGTATGGCAATTTTTACGATACAGGTCTCGATGACATTCACAAAATGCGATATGTCTTCACAATGACTGCGAATCATATTAACGGGAGTAAATTTTCCGTTGAAACATATTTATCCTTCCGTCATACCCTTGGAGAATGGGAAGAAGTCAAGTCGAATTTCAACAGGTCATTTAAAGCATACAACCTATCTGTGCTCTACGAACCCAACACCACAACCTCAATCCTGCTCGGCAGAAAAATCAATTATCACATCTCTAATATTGGGGCGATCGATGGACTTCAAGCACAGAAAAGATTTGGCAATGTCACGACCGGGGCATTTATCGGGTCGCGCCCTGACCACACAGATTACAGCATCAATACAGACCTCTTTCAATTTGGAGGATATGCCAGCCTTCTCTCTAAAGTCAGGAAAGGCACGATGCAAAACACACTCGCCATTGTCCAACAATATAATAACTCACTAACTGATCGCCGTTTCGCATATTTTCAACATACAAATTCAATATTCAAGAAAGTCTATGTGTTTACTTCCTTTGAAGTTGACCTCTTTAAAAATGAGAATGGAAATGCAAGCAGCACGTTCAAACTCACGAGTATTTATTTTTCACTGAGATACAGGATTTCAAAAAAGCTCTCATTATTTGCATCCTATGATGCCCGAAACAATATTATTTATTACGAGACATACAAGAATTTTATAGACAGACTGATTGATGAAGAAACAAGGCAAGGATTCAGGCTACGCATTAATTACAGGCCGATAAAATATCTGTCGTTTGGAGCGAGTGGTGGATACCGATACCAGACAAATAACTCGAGCACATCCAAAAATACATACCTGTACGCAAATTACAGCAGGGTTCCTTTTATTAATGCTTCGTTCTCAATTTCGACAACTCTCATCGAAACAAGCTACCTGAAGGGGAATATTTACGGGATCCGTTTAACAAGGGATATCATACCTGGAAAAGTCTTTGGCGAAATTCAATATAGAAACGTGAATTACAGGTACTCACGGACCGAAACCGAGCTCAAACAGAATATTTTCAGCACGAATATTTCATGGCGCATAAAGAAGCGATTATCGTTGAATTTATACTACGAAGGCATATTTGGCGACCGCAATAAGTACAATCGCATGCACCTGAATATTACAAAGAGATTCTAATGCGTTTAATTATTACACTTTGAAAGCCTAATTTTGACCCTGGAGAAATGCATTTCCGGGAATAGAGACAAATTGATATGAACTTGACAAGAAAAATACAAATCATGGTGCTGGTTGCGGGAGCAAGTATCGCACTACTAGCCTGTGGATCAAAACCTGAAGTCGTGCAACGCGTGCATGCGACCCCTGTCAATGAAGCAAGCGTCAATACTGATGTTAACACGTCAGTAGATGCCAGATCCCAGGTGCATGAAGTCGTGGTAAATGATGTCCTCCACACGGAGAAATATACATACCTCGACGTGACAGAAGATGGCAAACAGTTTTGGGTTGCGGTACCTCGCAAAGAGGTTGAGAAAGGTGAAACGTACTACTACGTGGGCGGACTGATGAAGAAAAACTTCAAAAGCCGGGAGTATGACCGCGTTTTCGAAACAGTGTATCTGGTATCAGATGTGCGCAAGGACCCTATTTATACTGGTAGTACGACTGTTGCACAGGCACTGAGCAATGTTGGTGACGAGCCGGATCACGTCCATGATCAGGATATCGTCCAATCAGAAGAAGGCATCTCGCTGGAAGAACTTTTTAACAATAAGGAAAAGTACGCCGGCAAAGAGGTTGAGATCCGAGGGAAATGTGTCAAGATCAACAAGCAGATCATGGGCCGGAATTGGGTACACATCCAGGATGGCACAGGCGGTGAAAAACCATATGATCTGACGGTCACGACATCAGCCGATGTTCCGGTTGGCACCGTTGTCACGTTTACCGGTATGATTGGCTTGAATGTGGATTTCGGTGCTGGTTACAAGTACGATATTATCCTGGAAGACGCGCATGTGCATTGAGCATCAAGACCACCGTCGATTGCGCCAATACGCCAGCAAGCTGATCGCTGCCAAACTGGCCACAGTATAATACACGAACGTCGGTATCGGCACCGGATCACCGGCCGCATAAGAGTGCAGCCCGGACAGGTAATAGTTTACTCCGTAGTAGGTCATCATCACCGAGGCAAATCCGAATAGCGATGCCACATTGAAGGCATATGCTCCACGCAGACCGGGGATAAACCGCATATGCAGGATAAACGCGTAGACAAGGATCGTAACCAGGGCCCAGGTTTCCTTGGCATCCCAGCCCCAGTACCTGCCCCACGATTCATTTGCCCAGACGCCGCCGAGATATGTTCCTACGCTGACCATCACCAATCCGCCGATGAGGGTCATCTCACTGATGGAGGTCATTTCCTTGATTGTCCTTTTGACACGCACTTTGCTCTTTTCTGTGGCAAAAATCATCGATATCAAATTGAGCACACCGATGATGGATCCCAACGCCAGGAATCCGTAACTACCGGCTTCCAGTGAGACGTGAATCGTAAGCCAGTATGACTTAAGTACAGGAACGAGTGGTGTAATCTCCGGGTCGAGCCAACTCAGTCCCGCTACCATCAAAATCGTCGAGGACAGGATTGTTGTGGCCGTGAGACCTCCGATCGACTTTCTGG
Source organism: Bacteroidota bacterium (assembly GCA_003648285.1). Taxonomy (GTDB): domain Bacteria; phylum Bacteroidota; class Bacteroidia; order Chitinophagales; family Saprospiraceae; genus B8-G4. Next base: position 222 of record QMOR01000048.1, on the reverse strand, counting down.
CAAATATCAACCCAGCCAATATCGTTGTCCATGCAATGTAAATCATGGACTCGTATCCATTACTCCAGGGGGCATGACCAGAGATATACCACCTGAACCCAAGACCTTCTGTATGAAAAGCAAAACACAATGCGACTAATCCAAAGTGAGCCTTGAGCCGCCATTTCAAACTTAAGCGATGATTAAAGACGTATGCAAAAAATACAACCAGAAAGAAAAGGC
>QMOR01000047.1 GCA_003648285.1 Bacteroidota bacterium | reverse complement strand
GTACATAGCGACCGTAACAATGCCATTGCATTGTCGGTGTCGGTAAGTTTTGGCACTCATGTTCACGCAAAGCATGATATGCCGATCATCTTATAATTGGGTACTGCGCTTCGTCTTATAATTGGGTATTGATAGCACAATAACAGACTCATCGCAATGATCTACGACAGTCTACCAGACTTGTTGTTGGGGGGAAATCCTTCTTAAGCGGACATATATTGGAAATTCGTTTCTCCGCTTATCAGGACGCAATATGTGAAAATTAGTTGAATACTTCAAATTTCATATTAAATAAATTCATCATATGATGTCGATAAATACTGAAAATACGGGGAATTCGAGTGATCAATTCATGAAAAATTTATGCATCACAGACATAATTCCTGAGAATGTGAGGCTATATCGGGATGTCTGAAAGAATCGTGTTAAATTGATTTTTATTTCAATTAACATAACTCCAGTTTGATATGATTCACCCAGGGTTTCGCGGTATCAGGACAACAGTACTTCTTCTATCTATCTGTGTATCTGCAACTTATGCTCAAATCACTCCTGCTGATGTTGTGATACAAAATGGACTGATCTACACCGTCAATTCTGATGTGCCATGGGTACAGGCCCTTGCCATCAAAGACGGCCGCATCCAGTCAATTGGCACGAATGAAGATATTCAAGAGTTGATCGGCCAGCAAACACGTGTGATAGATGCCAAAAATAATTTCGTCATGCCCGGTTTTATTGAAGGGCACGGGCATTTCGGTGGTTTGGGGAGTAGCCTTCAGAATCTCAATTTTCTAAAATCAAAGAGCTGGCAGGAAATTGTAGATGCAGTAGAGGAAAAAGTCAAGGATTCAGAGCCCGGCGAGTGGATAATCGGTGGTGGATGGCATCAGGAGAAGTGGGCGGATACACTCATGCGGAATGTCCTGGGTTATCCCTATCACGAGGCCTTGAGTGCTATATCACCTGATAATCCAGTCATGCTGAGACATGCGAGCGGCCACGGGCTCATGGCAAATTCCCTGGCCATGCAAAAAGCAGGTATCACCGGAGAAACACCAAACCCATCAGGCGGCAACATCGTACGTGATATGCAAGGAGAAGCCATCGGTGTGTTTGAAGAAAACGCCATGGGGGCTGTCACGGATGCATATCGTGAATACACAACAACTCTGTCAAAAGAAGAGATGCTCGCCAAATGGTACGAAGGTGTCGCATTAGCCGAAGCTGAATGCCTGTCCAATGGTGTAACCTCCTTTCAGGATGCGGGATCCAGCCTGACTGAGCTGGCCAGATACAAGCAACTTGCTGAAGACGGAGAACTCGATGTAAGGTTGTGGGCGATGATACGCCACACATACGCGTATCTCAACGACAAGCTCGAAGGTTACCCGATCATTGATGCGGGTGACGGCTACTTTACCAGCAGGGCTATAAAACTGAGCATTGACGGGGCTTTAGGCTCTTACGGTGCCTGGCTACTCGAGCCTTATGACGACAAACCAGGCGCATTTGGACAAAATACCAGCAGCATTAAGGAATTGTACAAATTGGCTGGCCTATGCACAAAACACAAACTGCAATTGTGCGTACATGCGATTGGTGACAGGGCGAACAGGGAAGTTCTGGACGCGTACGAAGTGTCATTTCGCGAAATTTCTGCTCATCCCGAGAATTTTAGATGGCGCATTGAGCATGCGCAACATTTGCATCCTGATGACATTCCCCGATTCGCTGAATTTGGCATCATCGCCGCCATGCAAGGCATACATTGCACATCTGACGCACCTTTTGTTGAGAAACGTCTGGGAGCTCAAAGGGCCAAAGACGGCGCTTACGTGTGGCAAAGTCTGTTAAAGTCAGGTGCAGTTGTCACTAATGGCACAGACGTTCCTGTAGAAGATATTAGCACAATCGAGTCATTTTATGCCTCTGTGACCAGAAAACGCGCTGACTCAGGAATGGAATTCTATCCAGCACAAGCAATGAGCCGGGAAGAGGCCATCTACTCATACACAATGGCTAACGCATATGCTGCATTTGAGGAGGAACACAAAGGTTCAATAAAACCAGGTAAATATGCTGATATCGTAATCCTTTCTGAAGACCTGATACGTTGCGACGAACAGGATATCCTCTCCACCAAGGTCCTGATGACTCTTGTGGGAGGCAGTATCAAGTATTCTTCAGGTAAATTGAACAAGTAGAGCGTCTTCAGTTCACAAAAGAATGCAGTCAGTAAAAGCATATACAATATAACATATGTGTATTTTACTGTGTCTGTGCAACTTATAGAATCCCTTGAAAAATTATTGCCATTTCCAACTTTTAGCATAATGTCTTGTCATTATACACAGGAAACACACCGGACGTGTTAAATATCCAAACTTCACAAGAAAAAGAACTCGTGCAGCGAGTTCAACGGGGAGATCGTAAAGCGCAGTACATCATGTACAAGCAGTACATAGATGCCATGTACCATACTGTGCTGCGCATTATGAATAATTCCACCGATGCACAAGATGTTGTGCAGGAGTGCTTTGTGAAGGTATTTGAAAAGATTCATTCGTATCGGGGTGATGCAACAATTGGCGCCTGGATCAAAAGGATTGCGATTAATACAGCAATCAATGCGCTACGCAAGAAAAAACGAAATCTCGAGTTTTCAAGCGATGAAATTTCAGAAGCGCGATACGCTGAAGAAGAAGACGTAGCTGATAATTTATTAAGCAACAAAAAGATACATGATGCAGTCCTTAATCTGCCGAACGGATGCCGGACAGTATTGAATTTGTATCTATTTGAGGGGTATTCACATAAAGAGGTTGCGACAATATTGGAGATCACAGAATCGACGAGCAAGACACAATTCAGGCGTGCGAAAATATTACTTCGAGACACACTCAAAAGTAAATATGTCTAACATGAATATTGATAAGCATATACAGGAAAACAGGGAATCATTTGATCACATGGAACCCGTACCTTCAGAGGCAATATGGATTGGCATTCAACAAAATTTACGGACGCGTCAACGTCGAAAATTGTTTATCAGGTATGCTGCTGCCGCCGCAATTATTTGTACATTTTCAGCCCCCTTTTTATTTAATTTGAGCAATCCAACAATACCGGAAAATAAAATAGCTACCCCCCCACTCATACTTGCCCAGGAAAAGCAATACTACCAATTAGCCTCTGACAAAAAGGACGAACTGGACTTTCGCAATCTCGATCCGGCCATATACGGTGAAATATTCTCTGAACTCGACATTTTGGACAGCATGTACATGGACCTTAAAGCCGAACTTACAAATTCGCCTGACGCTGAACGAGCCATCGGGACGGCCATCAGATTTCATGAGCGAAGATTGCGCATTCTGGAGCTATTAGAAAAAGAAATTGAAAATCAGAAAAGAATCGAAGAACATGAAAGCACTATTAAAATATAGTCTTATAACTGCCATTCTGATTGGCTTCGGCATTGGAGTCCATGCACAGACCGAGCGCACTAAAGACTTTAACGAGTCCTGGGATGGCATACACAAAGTAAGCGTGGATCACCGGCATGGCACACTTGAAATCATCCCATATACAGGAAACAAAGTAAAACTCGAAGCGCACATCCTGGTGCATGCCAAAGAGGAAAATGACGCCCAGACCTTAATTGATCACTTTGAGATCAAAGTCAACACTTCAGATGATAAACTTGAAATTGAAACAAAATTTAATACCAGGAGCTGGGTGACCACAAATAATAATACTAAAATTAAATTTACAGATGGCAGCAAAGTTGCTGGAATAAAGAAAATTGACATTAAATACAAACTACATGTGCCGGCACTTGAATCCCTTGAAATTTCAAACAAATACAACGACATCGAAATTACGAATGACTTTGACGGAGACCTCATCGTCAGACTTTACGATGCAACATTAAAAACCAGAAATATAAGTGGAAAACTAGATTTAAACCTCAAATACGGAAAGGCATATATTGAAACTATCGGAGACCTTGAATTAGAAATATATGACTCAAAACTAGAACTTGTTGCCGCCGATAATATACGTATGAAGTCTAAATATTCCGGAGCAAAATTGGGGCAACTTCATTCCGCAAGAATAGACTCATATGACGGCTATTGCAACATCAAATCGGTAACCGGAGAGCTGCATATTATTGACAAATACTCAAATTATGAGATAGGAAGTGTCGCAGATGCCGACGTGACCATGTATGACGGGAAGATGCACCTTGACAAGGTCACCAGTTACATTGGGTCCAGTAAGTATTCCGCCTATGACATTGATGAGGCAGGGAGCATAGCCCTGAAGGCAACCCATGACGATCGCTTTAATATCCAATCCCTTGGAAGTCTGGCTTGCGACGATTCGAAGTATACCAGTTATGAAATCGAGACCCTCTCGAAAAAGGCAATAATTAAGGCATCTTATGATGACGAGTTCGTTGTATCTACCGTAGATGCTTCTTTTAAGCATTTCGAAATCGATTGCAAATACACATCTGTCAGGCTACCTCTGTCGTCGTTACCAGGTTATGAGATCAATGCCAAGATGAAATATGGAAAATTGAGCTATGCCGAACCTTCGGACAATATTGTACACAAAGAACACAATGGAGAACTGGAGTTGCGGGCGAAGGTGGGTGATGCTAATTCGGATGCCAAGGTGATCATTAACGGTTATGACAGCTATATCCGGCTGAAATAAGCGCGCGGTAGTTTCAAAAAATATTATCAAAAATTGAGAATATGCGGCGATAGCCTCACGGTTATCCCCGCTTTTCTGTTTCAGGTCGTATCTTGAACAGACTTTCCTTCACGCGACAACATAAACCAACATGAAAAATACATGCCGTGAATGTGGTGAAGGCTTTATTGGACGATCTGACAAAGTCTATTGCTCTGATCAATGCCGTACGACATTTTACAACCGTCAAAATAGCGATGCGACACGTTTCGTGCGTAACGTCAACAATATCCTTCGTAAAAACCGGCGTATTCTGGCCTCTTACAACCCCGAGGGTAAATCAAAAATCCCAAGGGCCAAGCTTTTGGACAAAGGATTCAAATTCAGTTATTATACCAACACATACACCACAAAATCAGGCAAGACCTATTACTTCTGCTATGAGCAGGGGTATTTGCCGATTGATTATGATTACTATGCTTTAGTGATCAGGGAGGATTATGTGGATTGAATCTTGATGATATCTGCACTTCTGAAGGGAAATCTGCACTTCTGAAGGGAAATCTGCACTTCTGAAGGGAAATCTGCACTTCTGAAGGGAAATCTGCATTGTACGGTTGGGTCGTGACCCGCCCGTACAATGCAGAGCCATCAGATGATTAATTATTTCCCAATATCAACGGCAGTCCATCTTCACCACCGCCTACTACAATCACTTTCGCATTTGGGGAAGAGGCTAATGTCAGGGTTGCCTCTATACCTTTATCCCTTAAGATATTGGCAGTCAATGACTTGTTAAGAATATTATTCGCTTCTGCCTTTGCCTGAGCTTCAATGATTTTGCGTTCAGCTTCTTTGCGTTCACGAACCAGTCGGAAGTCAAACTCGAGCGCCAATTGTTCTTCCTTCAACTTACGCTCAATGGCTTCCTGTAAGGATAGAGGGAGTGTCACGCCCCGGATAAGAATCACATCAAGAATGACATTCTTCTTAATAATTTCTTTGGCGGTACGTTCGAAAATCTCAACCTGAATTGCTTCCCTTTTACTAGAGTATAATTCTTCAGGCAAGTACTTTCCAATGACTTCCCTTGTCGCTGAGCGAATTTCAGGCATCACGATGCTCTCCAGATAGCGTGTTCCAATTTCATCGTGCAGATACCCAATCTTCTCTGGATCAGGTCGGTACCTGAGTGACATTTCGACGATAATTGTCAATCCATTCTTGGAAAGGACCTCCATTTTTTCGAAGTTTTCCGCCACCCTGATGTCGTAGACATACATCTTGTTCCAAGGTGCTATGACATGAAATCCCTGGCCATAGACTAAGTCTTTCTCCAAACCACCGCTAAACCGCTTAAAGAGCACACCTTCGTGCCCCGGTTCGATTGTGAGGAATGTTGTTCTCGTCAATACGAGGAAGGCAACCAAGATCAGTGTTCCGAGCGTCGCTAAACGCATTGTTTTATTCTGGTTCATTATTTTGCTTTAATAGATAAATGCGTATCGTCCTAATTAGTTTCAAAATTAACGATTCAGCCGACAATAGTATCTGATAAATCGACCCAAGTACGTTCAATCGACTTAGGTAAGGGTTAAATCGTATTTGCCAACGCTGCAATCCTGTCAATATCGAGTTTTCTGATGCACTTAAAATGCCCCTTGGGACACTTATTGTAGCCAATTTTTGAGCAGGGGCGACATTTCAGCCCCTCCACCTCTACGATATGCCATTCAGTGGAAGAGTCAACTTTGTAAAAAGGTGTCATCCCAAATCTGGGAACCGTATTACCCCATACTGAAATCACGGGGTGATCCAATGCTGCACCCATGTGCATAAGGCCCGTATCTGGTGATATGAGCACCCTTGACTGTTTCAAAATCGACGCTGAGCCTTGCAATGACGTTTTTCCAGCAAAATTTACTGCCCGATCTGAGTTTTCAGCCAATTCCTCGGCGAGTTCTTGCTCCGCCGGACCGCCAAGAAGTGCAACTGGCCTCTCTATCAACTGCAAGAGTCGCCTAAGCTGGTCGTGCTCCAATGCCTTGGTAGGCATACTCGCACCAATAGCTATTGCAACATACGCATCCGGCCTCAATACGCCTTTTGTAGTGCTTTCTACATCGATCACATCTTCGTCGGCAATAAAAAAGTCCATGCCTTGCCCATCATATGTAACACCCAGTGATTTTGCTGCATCCATGTAGCGATAGACGATATGTGGATCCTCACCCATTCTGTCCATCTTGAAGGTTGTCAACAACCACTTTTGTACGTTGAGCTTATGAAAAGAGGTTGACGGCAGATTCAGTTTTTTCTTCGTGCGCAGTGTTCTCAGGTTGTTGTGCAGATCCACGATATAATCATACTTCTCGTCCAATAGTGCTGCAGTGACTTCGTCGTTGATATCCTTATCGATGGTGTACACCTTGTCGATATAGGGGTTGTGCCTGACGGTCATGGCAAAAGCCTTCTTTGTGAGCAAATGCACCTCGGCATCTATTTGCTGCTTCAGGGCCCGGTAAACCGGTGTCGTCAACACGATGTCTCCAATTGAGCTAAATCGAATCACAAGAATTTTTGGACCTCCTGACATGTGCGCAAAATATAAAAAATGCTCTTTGCAACATCTTCTTCGGAAGTTGTAATTCTTCCGATGCATTGTGATCTTTGTCCCATGGGATTAAAATCTGCACTTCTTAGCCCTATCGCAAGGCTTACAACTCAACGGCTGGAAAGTGACTTGCGGCAGGCGGTTTTGAAGCAGAAGCAGATTTTTGACAAACTGATCGTGACAGGTCGCAAGACAGAGTTTGGGAAGCATCACAATTTTAGTCAGATACAAACCCATCATGACTTTTGCAAGCAAGTGCCAATCCGCGACTACGAGTCGTTGCGCCCCTATATTGAACGCATCAAAGAGGGGCGAAGTGATATCCTATGGCCAGGACGGCCAAGGTATTTTGCCAAAACATCAGGTACTACTTCTGGTGTAAAGTATATCCCGATCACAACTGCAAGCATCCCAAATCACATCGCTAGCGCGCGCAATGCGTTGTTTAACTACTACACCCAGACTGGAAACGGAAGATTTTTTGATGGCAAAATGATCTTTCTGAGTGGTTCACCGACACTGGAGGAAACGGGAGGCATCCCAACAGGGAGGCTTTCAGGAATTGTAAATCACCTCGTGCCGGGCTGGATCAGACAAAGCCAGATGCCTTCGCACACGGTGAATTGCATCGAAGATTGGGAAGAGAAGGTCGACAGAATTGTGGAAGAGACGATCCATTCTGATATGCGCCTCATCAGTGGCATCCCTCCCTGGGTCCAGATGTATTATGAGAAGCTTCTCGATGCCTCTGGTAAAAGCAGTATTACAGATCTGTTTCCCAACTTCAGCGTATTTGTACACGGTGGTGTCAATTACGCTCCATATGCAGCAAAACTGGAGTCGCTGGTTGGTAAATCAATTGATACGCTCGAAACATACCCCGCTTCTGAAGGATTCATTGCATACCAGGACAGATGGCCATTTGAAGGGCTCCGACTCAATGTGAATTCCGGTATTTTCTTCGAATTTGTCCCACTTGACCAAATGGGAAGTGCCAATCCGGACAGATTGACCCTGGAGCAGGTAGAGATTGACAGGGACTATGCCCTGATCATCAACAATAACGCCGGTCTATGGGCGTATAACATAGGCGATACCATACGCTTCGTATCAGTAGATCCTCCCCGGATAGTCGTGTCAGGACGGATTAAGCACTTCATCAGTGCATTTGGTGAGCACGTTATCGCAAAAGAAGTAGATCAGTCTATGGCCGAGGCGTGTGCATTAACTGGTGCATCTGTTGTTGAATTTACAGTTGCTCCGCAGGTTAGCCCAATGGATGGGGAGACGCCGTATCATGAGTGGTTTATTGAGTTTTCAAATCATCCTGAGGACATGAAGGCCTTTTCTAATGCCCTGGAGTGGTCTATGTTGCAACAGAACACCTACTACAAGGATCTCATCGATGGTAAAATTCTTGGGCCTCTTCAGATCACAAAAATTGAAAATGGCGGATTCAGGAGCTATATGCACTCTGTTGGCAAGCTCGGAGGGCAAAACAAGGTGGCGCGGCTGATGAATGATCGTCGTGTTGTTGACTTATTGGATGCGTATATAACGGGACAATCTCCGGAGGCATAGAAGACAAACATTCTCTTTTTACATGTTGCGATAAAATGCCTGTTCAAGCGGCTGTGCGGACTATGCGCATGATGTCCGGGATTAGAATACCAGGGTTCTCAAAATCTTTATTCTTTAGTTCACATCAAAAGCATCTTTTCCCTCGTTCATATCTGACACCTGTTAAGTAGATTATGATCAAATCACGTATCTTTGCACGCTTATGAAAATCAGGGGCTTGCGAGTTGTACTGGGGATGGCATTAATTACGGTTCTGGCAATGGGTTGCCGGAGTGAATATGAGCGCATCAGACTGAGTGGTCATCCTGAAATTCAACTGGCAAAAGCGCTTGAATACTATGAGGCCAAAGAGTACATGAGAGCCCAGACATTGTTTGAGCTGGTACTAAACCAATACAGGGGGCGCCCGGAGTCTGAAGAGATGTTTTTTAAATACGCGTATACATTCTACTATCAGCGGCAGTATACGATGTCGGCACATTACTTTCAAAATTTTGCTGCCACATTTGGGTATAGCGAATTCAAGGAGGAGGCCGAGTTCCTTTCGGCGTATTCGAGCTACAACATGTCGCCTATATTCAGGCTTGACCAAAAGCCGACGATTGAGGCACTACAAGGATTTCAAGCATTTGTCAATGCATACCCCACGAGTGACAGGGTACCTGAGTGCAACAAGCTGATGAGAGAAATGCGCTTGAAACTAGAGGAAAAGGCCTTTGCAAATGGTAAAATGTACCACGACCAAAAGAAGTACCAGGCGGCCATTCAGTCATTTGAAAATATGCTTCGCGAGTTTCCAGAATCTGATAGATCGGAGCTCGTGCAGTTTATGATTTTGGAATCTGCGTATCACTACGCTGTGAATAGTATCTTTGAGCGTCGACAAGAGCGGTACAAGCTCGCATTGGATAAATATCGCGACTTTGTAAAGAAATATCCAAGCAGCCAATACCGCCCGGATGCGGATGAACTTTATAAGAAAGGAAGAGAACAATTGAAAAATCTTATCAAATGATAGATATTAAAGCTAAAGCCCAGGGACTTGATCCAAATTTGACCGCACGCGATGTAGCAGGTATCGCAGGTCAAACCGGGAATGTTTACAAATCTCTCGCGGTCATTTCTGCACGTGCAAGACAACTTTCGAATGATATGAAGGAAGAATTGCACCAGAAGCTGGAAGAGTTTGCTGTTGTTTCTGACACTATCGAGGAGGTGCATGAGAACAAAGAGCAAATCGAAATTTCAAAATTTTACGAACGACTTCCGAATCCAACGATTATCGCCTTGCATGAGTTTGCAAATGAGGAGTTGGAGCACAAAGCTCTCGGCGCCACAGAGGAAGATGAGTCTGAGGAAGACGAAGAATAATAGCCAGGAGTCACTGGTATCCTATGCGGGATAAAAATATCATCCTGTCTGTGACCGGAAGCATTGCTGCGTATAAGACAGCGATGCTCACTCGCCTTTTTATCAAGGAAGGCTGTACAGTTCAGGTATTGATGACATCTGCTGCCAAAGAGTTTGTATCCCCTCTCACATTTTCGACCCTTTCCAGGCGCCGGGTCTTAAGCGACATCATTGCTGAAGACGAATGGAACAGCCATGTAGATTTGGGATTATGGGCTGATGCAATGATTATTGCACCTGCGACAGCAAACACACTCTCCAAATGTGCAAATGGCCAATCCGATAGTCTTATCGTGGCAACGTATTTGTCTGCTCGTTGCCCTGTGTTTATCGCACCTGCAATGGATCTGGACATGTGGCATCACGAGAGCACCAAGGAAAATATTGAGAAATTGGAAAGCCATGGTGATCAATTGATTCCGGTCGGACACGGTGACCTTGCAAGCGGTCTCACCGGTGATGGGAGGATGGCAGAACCGACTGATATCATTGCTTTTGTAAAAGATTATTTTGATCAACGCACACCGCTAAAAGGCAAAAAGGCTGTTGTGACAGCCGGACCAACGCACGAAGCAATTGATCCTGTACGTTTTATCGGAAACAAGTCTACAGGTACGATGGGTATAGCGATTGCAGACGCATTGACAGATTTAGGTGCTGAAGTGGACCTTATCCTGGGGCCTACACACAGATCCCCTCTGTCTAAATGCCGCGTAATTCGGGTAGAATCAGCAGATGAAATGTACCAGGCCACGGTTTCCAGCTTTGAAAAATCTGACATCGCCGTGCTGGCAGCTGCAGTAGCAGATTTCACACCTCGACACGCTTCAGAGTCGAAAATCAAAAAAGGTGATGGACCAATGCAAATAGATCTCCAGCGAACAAAGGATATTGCTTTTGAGCTGTCTAAAGTAAAAACAGCTGATCAATTCATAGTGGGATTTGCGTTGGAAACAGATAGTGAGTTTGATAATGCCGTCAAAAAACTTGAGCGGAAAAAATTTGATTTCATTGTTCTCAACTCACTAAATGACCAAGGTGCTGGTTTTGGTCCGGATACCAACAAGGTTAAATTTATTTTTCCTGACAATTCATTTAAAGATTTTGAGTTAAAATCAAAGCGGGAAGTCGCAGAAGATATCGTTAAACAAATTGTAAATCAGGTCAAATAGAAATAATGAGAAAAGTACTCACGATACTCGTAATAAGTCTGATTGTCTTAAAAGGCATTGATGCCCAGGAGCTAAATGCGACCGTGAGGATTACCGCTCCAAAGTTGCAAACAACCGACCCCCAGGTTTTTAAAACAATGGAGCGTGCGGTTCTGGATTTCATGAATAATACGCGGTGGGATTTAAGCGCTTACGAAACAGAAGAACGAATTGAATGTGCGTTTCAGATCAATATCACAGAAGAGCTTTCGACGAACGTGTTTAGAGCGGACATTGCATTTCAAGCCTTACGGCCAGTGTTCAGTTCTGATTACAAATCCCCACTTGTTTCGCATGTTGACAAGGATGTGGTTATTACTTATGAGGAATATCAACCCATCCAGGAAAGCAGAGACGCATATAATGATAACCTATCTTCAGTACTGACTTTTTACGCATATACGATTCTCGGATACGATGCTGACTCCTTTTCATCCCTCGGAGGTGACCCATATTATCGAATTGCGCAAGGCATCATCACGAACATTCCTCCGGCTGTCATGGATGCAGACAAAGGATGGAGCTCACTTAATAATCGAAATAACAGATTTTGGATTATTGAAAACATGCTGAGTCCGAAAATGCGTGAATACCGGATAGCGATGTACCAGTATCACCGACATGGACTGGACTATATGGCGGGTGATGTAGTGCGAGGGCAAACAGCAATGCTGGAAGCCCTCACGGATGTTGACAAGGTCAGGAGCACTTATCCGAATTCAATGGTCCTGAGAATGTTTGCAAACACAAAATCTGACGAGGTCATTGAAGTTTTCAAAGCGACAGATCGCACTACCAAAAACACAATCTACCAGGTCATGCGTAAAGTTGATGTTGCCAATGCATCAAAGTACAACATCCTCAGATCCTAACTCTGTGAAACACAATATTGCCATTTTTGCGTCTGGAAGCGGATCCAATGCCCTGAAAATTATTGAATATTTTGCAATCCACTCCGAGGTTTCGGTAGCATTGATATTAACCAATCGCGAAGATGCGGGAGTTTTGGATCACGCGGCCAATCATCAGATTCCTTCCCTGGTTATTACCAAAAAATTACTCCAGGATGAAGACTTTCTATTGGCAAAGCTAGGGGCGTTCAACATTGATTTCATTGTTCTTGCAGGATTCCTGTTGCTGATTCCAAAGTTTTTAGTGGAGAAATTCGATCATAAAATGGTCAATATTCACCCTGCACTTCTCCCCAAATATGGAGGACCGGGCATGTACGGTAAAAATGTACACATAGCCGTAAAGGAAGCACGTGAAACTGAGAGCGGCATCACGATTCACTTTGTAAATACAAAGTACGATGAAGGCGGTATTGTTTTTCAGCACACTGTACAACTGGAAAAAGACGATACGCCGGAAGAGATTGCAAGCAGAGTC
>QMOR01000046.1 GCA_003648285.1 Bacteroidota bacterium | reverse complement strand
TGTCTTCCAATCCACAAGGAACTGTTCGTGCTCTGCACTTTCCTTATTCAAGAATAGATCGGCACAGGCAAATATGCCCTTTGCGGTCATAGCGGGGCACAAATTGGCAAAAAACAGTTCCTTCTCCCCGGCAGTGAGGTGGTGAAGGCTGAACCCCGCCAACACGAGATCATACGTATTTGGTGAAAGCTGCAAACTCTGAAAAAAATTCTGATCATATGTCATGGGGGTCCCGGAGAACCGCTTTTTGCACAACTGGATCATTTCTTCTGAGGCATCTACAAGATGATGGTGCGCATGGGGATATAGTGTGGTGCTCAGCATGCTGACATTCCCATTGCCACAACCCAGATCAAGAACCTTCTCCGGGTTGAAAGATTCAGGTAGAAGTCCAAGCATAGACTTCGATAGTTTGCGATAGTGTGGAACCATGCTATCCATGACATCTGTATACCGGTCGCTCATCTCGTCAAATACATGTCCAATTCCGTCTGTCTGCGTCAAGTCCGGGTCATCCTGAAGTTGCTTGTTTTTCATCGCTCCGTTATCTGATGGTTTTACTTTAAAAACTGTGATTGGAATGCCTGGAATGTCAACACTTTTGAAAGGCTATACTCCAAAACAAACTGCTCTGAAATTGTCTTTTTGTAATAAACTAACCCATAACCCTGGGCGTATATTTCCATTCCCGACCATTCGGTTTCTGTGAATCCCTCGGTTTCTGTTTCAAGCTTTTCCGTAGTCCTTACACTTATTGCGGGAATGGACTTTCCTTCAAACACAAAATTCACCGGGCCCTCCATCAGGCGGTGTTTTGTGAGCATAACCCGGACGGAATCTTCGGACGTATCCCAATATTCGATGTGATATACAGACTGAGTGACACTATCTACTGGACCAAAGACAAACGTTCTGTTTTCTGAAATTGTAGTAGCAATCTCCTTTGGTCCGTCTTCATCCCGGTACACGAGGTCCAGGCTCAAAAGTTCTGCTTGATCTCTCGACAATCTTTCGATGGATCGCTGGACGACATCTCCTGATGTGGTATACATTGTGGCCCGAAGAAAATTCCTGCCTCGTCCTCCGCTAAAACGATAATGCCAGAATTCATCTGGTAAAGACGGGTCATTGACAGAGGCATACTGATAGACAACTCCGGTGCCGGCAAACGTCAGATGATTGAGATAATAGTCCTCTGTCGAATGTGAGACTGTCTGATCTGTCGCGCATGACAAAAAACATGTCGACGCGATGAGCGTTGCTATTAGACTGAAAGTCAGTGTTTTTGACATTCTGGGTGTCATATTGGCACAATTTAACAGTTGGTACAGAATCTGAGGGTAGTACATCTGCACTGCCAAAGGATAAGCTAATGTATCTTTGCGGCAAATTTTATACCTCAAGCTAGCACATGTTTGGATTAGTTAAAAAAATGTTTGGGACGAAGTACGATCGCGACGTCAAAACATATACGCCGTTGGTAGAACAAACCAACGACTTCTTTCTGGAATTTAATGCACTGAGTAATGATGCGCTTCGCAACAAGACCATTGAGTTCAGGGCAAGAATTAAAGATCATCTCTCTGGTATAGATACTGATATCGCCTCGATAAAGAAGGAGGCAGAAGAGATTGAAGATTACAGCCAAAAGGAAGAGCTCTACAGGGAGCTCGATGAGATAATTGAGAAGCGCGACGAGCACCTGGAAGAAGTTTTAAACGCGATTTTGCCCGAGGCGTTTGCTGTGGTCAAAGAAACCACCCGTCGTTTTAACGACAATGAATTTATTCAGGTCTCAACTCTGGATCACGATCGGGAAATGGCTGCTACCAAAAGTTATGTCACAATAGAAGGCGAAAAGACATTCTGGAAAAATAGCTGGACAGCCGCGGGTGGTGAAGTCATTTGGAATATGGTGCACTATGACGTGCAGCTGATTGGGGGAATGGTACTGCACGACGGTAAAATTGGAGAGATGGCCACCGGGGAAGGAAAAACGCTGGTCGCAACACTTCCGGCTTACCTCAACGGTCTCGCTCAAGAGGGAGTTCATATCATTACAGTAAACGACTATCTGGCACGACGTGACCAGGAGTGGGTTGGGCCGATTTTCGAATTTTTGCTGTTGACTGTTGATTGTATTGATAAATACCAACCACATTCTCCCGAAAGAAGTAAGGCGTATGCATGCGATGTTACGTATGGCACAAACTCGGAGTTTGGATTTGATTACCTGAGGGACAATATGGTGCGCTCATCGGAAGAGCGGGTTCAGCGCAAGCATCACTATGCGATGATTGATGAGGTCGACTCGGTATTGATCGATGATGCACGAACACCCCTGATCATTTCCGGTCCCGTCCAAAAGGGATCTGAAGAGCAGGAGTATAACGAGCTCAAAGTCTACGTTGAAAAACTGTTTGCCGCACAGCGAAAACTGGCAACCACTTATCTCACAGAGGCAAAGGGTCTGATCAAGGATGGGATTCATGGCAACGAAGAGGGTGAGGGTGGTATGGCATTGCTCAGGTCCTTTAGGGCGCTGCCAAAACTCAGACCGCTTATCAAGTTTTTGAGTGAAGATGGTGTCAAGGTCACACTTCAAAAGACTGAGAACTTTTATATGCAGGAGCAGTCAAAGAATATGCACCTTGTAGATGAGCCCCTGCTTTTTACAATCGATGAAAAAAACAGGCAGGTAGACCTCACTGAGAAGGGTAATAGCTTTATGTCAAAGCTGCATCAGGGCGACGAAGGATTTTTTGTCTTGCCGGATATCGCAGTTGACATGCAGGCTCTTGAGGCTGACGAGAGTCTCAGTAAGGAGGAGCGTCAGGAAGAAAGAGAAACACTTGCGCAAGATTTTGCTGTCAAATCCCGGAGATTACATGGTATTTCACAATTGCTCAAGGCATATACACTCTTTGAGCGCGATGACGAATACGTCGTCATGGACGGTCAGGTGAAGATCGTAGATGAGCAAACCGGGCGTATGATGGAGGGCCGGCGGTACTCTGATGGATTACACCAGGCACTCGAAGCAAAAGAAAACGTAAAGGTTGGAGATATTACGCAGACGTATGCGACCGTAACACTCCAAAATTACTTCCGGATGTACCACAAGCTTGCGGGTATGACCGGTACCGCAGAGACTGAGGCAGGAGAGCTGTGGGAGATATACAAGTTAGACGTAGTGGTCATTCCGACAAACCGGCCTATCGTACGTGATGACCGGGAAGATCTCGTTTACAAAACTGCAAGGGAAAAATATCATGCCGTCATTGATGAAATTGTCGGATTGAGTGAGGCCGGGCGTCCTGTTTTGGTTGGTACCACATCTGTAGATATTTCTGAAAAGCTGAGCAGAATGCTTCATATGCGAGGCATCAAGCACAATGTCCTGAATGCCAAACAGCATCAGCGTGAAGCACAAGTTGTCACAGAGGCGGGATATGTCGGTGCCGTAACCATTGCGACAAATATGGCGGGTCGTGGTACTGATATCAAGCTCAGCAGGGAAGTAGTAGCGTCGGGTGGATTGGCCATCGTCGGAACGGAGCGTCATGATTCACGTCGCGTAGATCGTCAGTTGCGCGGTCGGGCCGGTAGACAGGGGGATCCGGGGTCCTCACAGTTTTTTGTTTCGCTCGAAGACAACCTGATGCGACTTTTTCACTCGGAGCGGATTGCAAAGGTGATGGATCGCATGGGGCATGAAGATGGTGAGGTCATCCAGCACTCAATGGTCACAAAGTCTATTGAGCGGGCACAGAAAAAACTCGAGGAAAACAATTACGGGGTCAGAAAGCGACTCCTGGAATATGACGATGTCATGAATATTCAGCGGGAAGCGATTTACTCAAAGAGAGATCATGCGCTTGAGGGTGAACGTCTGACGGTGGACCTCTACGGTATGTTTATGGCCCTCACTGAGACTCTTGTGCGCGATTACAGGCAAATCAATGACTACACTGCATTTAAGCATGAGAGTCTACGTATCCTGGCGATAGATCCCGACATGAACGAGGAGGACTTCAAAACTGGAAATCCAGACAATCTTGTTGAGGCGTATCAGGAGCAGGTTCTTAAGTCTTATCGCGACAAATCCGATAAAATAGGTGAGATTTTATTTCCTATTGTGACACGCGTTCTTGAAAATGAAGGCCACAAGTACAAGCGTATTGCCGTACCATACACAGATGGCCGAAAAGAACCATTATCGATATCGGCAGACCTCGAAGCAGGAGTGCAGACCGAAGGCAAGTCGATCATGAAGGAAATAGAAAAAACGGTTACCCTTTCTCTCATCGACCAAAACTGGAAAGAGCACCTTCGCCACATGGACGAGTTGAAAGACAGTGTCCAGTCGGCTTCATTTGAGCAAAAGGACCCGTTAGTGGTCTATAAGATGGAAGCTTATGGATTGTTCGAAGAGTTTATTTACAAAATAAATGAAGAAGTATGCTCATATTTAATCAAAGGGCGTCTTTTGATGGGTGGTGGCGAAGAGGTGAAAGAAGCGCAAACACAACGTACAGACATGAGTAAAGTGCAGACAAACCGCTCGGAAGAAGCGGCAAAAGCTGCAGCAGCCGGTGCAGGACGAGGTCAGCGACGCGTAGAAACCTTTAAACGCACAGACAAAAAGATTGGACGAAATGATCAGTGTCCATGTGGCAGCGGCAAGAAGTACAAGCACTGCCACGGAAAAGGATAAAATATCTCAGAAATATGAATAGGGTTCTGCAAATAGTCTTCATTCTATGTCTCGGGTTTGTGACAGTGACCGGGCAATCAATAGTGGAAGATCCCGCGGTGACAAAAATGATGGAGGGATTTGTTGAATTTAACAAGACACATCAAACAATACGCGGGTGGCGCATTCAAATCCTGGTGACGACAGACAGGCGTCAGATGGAAGCAACCCGAAAAGAGTTTGAAATCATTTACCCGGATTACAAGATGTATTATCAGCACGAAAATCCATTTTATCATTTGAAATCGGGGGCTTTTATCACACAGGCAGCAGCGCGGCCGTTTCTTCGCCTCATGCAGGAGAATTATGCGAGCGCCTTTGTCGTTTCTGATGAGATCGATTTGGAGGAAGTATTGCTTTACCAATAACAATTTAATCGGGGGATGCACGCGACGCGCAAAAGACATGTCGACTGGATTGCTCTGGCGCTCTTTGTTAGTCTGGTGTGTATTGGTTGGTTGATGATTTTCGCCGCCGGTTATGATCAGCAAAGCACAGTACCCTTTTTCAATCTAAGTACCCAGGCTGGGAAACAGCTGTTGTTTATCGGTATTGCCGCAATCATTTTTATTCCGGTTTATATTATTGATATTAAGTTTTGGCGGACCTTTAGCTACCTGATATATGCGCTGACTCTCATCGGATTGATACTCGTCCTTGTGTTGGGTACGACGGTCAAGGGGGCCACGTCCTGGTTTACTGCTGGTGGTTTTTCGTTACAACCATCAGAGTTTGCCAAGTTTGGTACAGGTCTTGCCATTGCTGGCTTTCTGAGCTCATATAGAACAGATCTCAGGGCGCTACGCTACCAGCTTGGGGCTATTGCACTACTGGCAGGGCCGGCTTTTCTGATTTTTTTACAACCCGATGCCGGTTCAGCTTTGGTCTTTGCTTCATTCTTTCTTGTATTGTATCGGGCTGGAATGCCGGCTCTGTTATATATCGTTGGTATCGCAATGATCGGTTTGTTCATTAGTGCACTGTTATTTCCTCCATTTCTGGTCATTGCCATTCTTGTGCTGATGGCCGCATTTATTTCTTCGCTACAGCTCAAGGATCATTTAATCTGGCTACCGGCATTTGTTATCCTCGCGATAACCGAAATTATTCTCTGGGAATATTTGATTCCACTACCGGTCATTCTGATCAATTCCCTACTCCTGACGATAACGGCAATTCGCCGTGTGCGAGCGCGTTTTGCAAGACATATTGTAGTCCTCGTGCCAGCGGTTATCGTGAGCATTGGCTTGATATTTTTTGTGAGTTATGCATTTACAAACATTCTGGAACCTCATCAACAAGATCGTATTAATGTATGGTTGCATCCGGAGCAATGTGACCCTCAGGGATCACTTTACAATGTGCTACAATCAAAAATTGCAATTGGCTCCGGAGGTTTGAAAGGCAAGGGATTTCTTCAGGGCTCGATGACTAATCTCAATTATGTACCAGAGCAAACCACAGATTTTATTTTCAGCACGATTGGTGAGGAGCAGGGATTTATAGGTAGTGCCAGCATTATTATCCTCTACGCGTTTCTGTTGTTGCGGATCATCGCTATGGCCGAACGTGCACGGTCTGTGTTTGTCCGATATTACGCATACAGTGTGGCAGGCATCTTATTTGTGCATTTCTTTATCAACATAGGCATGACCATGGGAATGGTGCCCATTATCGGCATACCTTTGCCGTTTATCAGTTATGGCGGGTCTTCATTAATTGCATTTACAATCATGATGGCGGTGCTGTTTAAAATGGACAAAACCAGGTTTGAATCCTAACAATATCTCTCAGACGAATGTCATTTAAAATAGAACAATCAGACCCGAATTCAAATGCCCGTGCCGGCGAGTTACAAACGGCACACGGATCGATTCCCACACCGATGTTTATGCCGGTTGGAACGCTTGGATCTGTAAAGGGTGTGGAGCATTCGTTTCTCACAGATCAGATCGACGCACCAATCATTCTGGCCAATACATATCATCTATTATTGCGTCCGGGGTATGATATCATATCGGAGGCGGGCGGGATTCACAAGTTTATTGGTTGGGATCGATCCATACTGACTGATAGTGGTGGATTTCAGGTGTATTCGCTGAGCCAGATGCGAAAAATTACGGAAAAGGGTGTGTCATTTCAGTCCCATATCGACGGTTCGCGCTATGAGCTTTCTCCCGAATCCGCGACGGATATACAGCGACATCTTGGTGCTGATATTATTATGGCGTTTGATGAGTGTACACCTTTTCCGTGTGAGTACCAATACGCGAAGCGATCAATGCATCTGACGCACCGATGGCTCGACAGGTGTATCGATTTTTATAAACAGAATGACCCCTTACATGGCTATGACCAAATATTTGCTCCAATCGTACAGGGAAGTACATTTGATGATCTGAGAAAACAATCTGCTGAATACATCGCTTCAAAAGACATGCCTGTCAATGCCATTGGCGGACTATCGGTGGGGGAGCCGGCAGAGGAGATGTACGCGATGGCCGATGCGGTCTGTCAGGTATTACCACATGACAAGCCAAGGTATCTGATGGGGGTAGGAACCCCACAAAATATCCTTGAGTGTATTGCGCTCGGTGTAGACATGTTTGATTGTGTTTTGCCATCTAGAAATGCACGTCACGGTATCATCTACACGCGCGAAGGAGTCATTCACATCAAAAATGAGAAGTGGAAGCGTGATTATAGTCCGATAGATCCCAATGGGAGCCCATTGAGCAAAAGGTACAGCAAAGCATACTTGCGACATTTAATGCTATCCCGCGAAATGTTGGCTGCAACCATCAGTACGGTAAGCAATCTTTGGTTTTATCTTGACCTTGTGCGTGAGGCTCGTGAAAGAATAGTCGATGGGACATTTACCAACTGGAAGAATGAAATGATAAATCGACTCGCTGTACGTTTATAAATTATGCGATTTAAGTCCATATAACAAGTGCTGACAATTTTCGACAAATACATCATTAAGAAGTACCTGGCTACTTTCTTTTTTTCAGCGTTCTTGTTTACGCTGCTTTCTGTCGTCATTGATTTTAGTGAGAAGGTCGAGAGTTTTATGGATAGTGATGCAACTGCGTCTCAAGTCATTACTGAATACTACATCAATTTTATTCCGTGGATCAATGGCATTTTATGGCCACTGTTTGCGCTACTTGCTGTCGTGTTCTTTACGTCTCGTCTCGCCAAGAATTCTGAGATCGTTGCCGCTTTAAGTGCGGGCATGAGCTTTGGGAGGTTATTGCGCCCGTTTATGATTACTGCCTTCGCTCTTGCGTTTATCCATTTTGTTGGTAGTCACTATTTTATTCCTGAGGGCAACAAGACATTCCGCAATTTTGACAATACGTATATCCATCCTGGGAATCTTGAAACCAAGTCGCAAAATGTACACATCTTTTTAAATCCCGATTCAAAAATTTTCATCCGGAACTACCGAAGAAGCGATACGAGTATGCGCGGTGTCTTTCTTGAACTATTTGAGGACGGCGAACTCATAACTCTGACGAAGGCTGAGCGAATGAAATGGGTGGGATCCCCGGGCCGATGGACGCTCTACGACTATCAGATCAGGGAATTCCGTGGTGAAGATGAGTCAATTGTGATAGGCAAAGGACTGTCGTTTGATACAACATTGAATTTGCTTCCCAAGGATTTTGTCCGTTACAATAATCAAAGGGAAATGATGACCTCAAGTGAATTGCGAGATTTTATCGCATATGAGAATGAAAAAGGCCTTGGCAAGGCGCGCATCATGGTCACAGAATTACATCGTCGAAATGCCGATCCCTTCACCATTATTGTTCTTACCCTGATAGGGGTGGCAGTTGCCGCACGCAATGCGCGAGGTGGTGTGGGTGTGCACCTTGCGATCGGCGTTTCAATCGGGGCGCTTTATATTATCCTGTCCAGATTCAGTATCACGTTTGCCAATCAGCTATCCCTTCCAATAGGTCTTTCTGTCTGGTTGCCCAATATTTTCTTCTCAATTGTTGCTATAATATTGGTTATTCGGGCTCAGAAGTGAATGTTTCAATAATTATTGAAACATTAAGATATCTTTAACACGAGGCATATATTACTATAAATCAGTTAATTAGATCAGTATTTGTCGTATTCACAACCATCAGCACCCCCCATATACCCCCCTGTTTGTTGAATGATACCTTGTTTTTAGTTCAACAATCGTTTATATTTGGACAACACAACAGAAAAAACACATGTCCAATCCAGAATTTAATGCCGAATTCTACGCTTTGACTCAAATCATGGAGCGTTTTGCATACAAGCTGACCAAGAATGCCGAGGAAGCTAAAGATTTGTATCAGGAGACTGCCTTCCGTGCGATGAGCAATTGGGAGAAGTTTCGTCCGGGTACAAACCTCAAGGCATGGGTGCTGACAATTATGAAAAATATCTTCATCAACAACTATCGCAAGAAGGCAAAGGCAAATACCATTATTGATTCTACAGACAACATGTATTACATCAATAGTGGTTCAAATACGATCCAGAACAGCGCGGAGTCAAACATCATGATGGATGAGCTTGAGTCCATGATCGAAAATCTTGATGACAGTCTGCGCGTCCCTTTTGAAATGCATTATCTCGGGTATAAATATCAGGAAATTGCGGATAAATTGAGGCTGCCACTGGGTACCGTCAAGAGCCGAATTTTCTTTGCAAGAAAAGAGCTCAAGTCCCTGATCAATGCGCGTTACGGTGCGCTTGTACTGCAGCGTACGTAAGGAGGAGAGATATTTATTGCTAAGTGCTATCATTGCACATGGCAGAAGACGGGGCTTTTACATTTTTCAGGGAATCCCTGATGGCGTGGCATTTTGAAAACCCACGACCACTTCCATGGAAGGAAACTGACGACCCGTACAAGATCTGGATTTCAGAGATCATACTTCAACAAACACGTATCATTCAGGGCATCCCGTACTACGAGCGTTTTGTCAAAAAGTATCCTACAGTCTGTGATCTGGCAAAAGCGAGTGAGGCTGAGGTTCTTAAGGACTGGCAGGGTCTAGGGTACAACAGCCGCGCACGCAACCTCAGAAAGGCCGCTATTACGGTATGTGAGGATCACAGTGGATACTTTCCGGGCACTTACGATGATCTTATCACACTGAGTGGTATTGGCCCTTATACGGCAGCGGCAATAGCCTCTTTTGCTTTTGGTGAGAGGGTTCCTGTCATCGACGCCAATGTGATCCGCATCCTATGCCGATACCTGGGTATTGAAGAAGTCCCTGTAGGCCGCAATGTGCGGTTGCAGATGGAGTCGGTGCTCAATGATGCCATGATGGGGGCGGATCCCGCAGAGTTCAACCAGGCAATTATGAACTTTGGCGCGCTTCAGTGTACCCCTGGCAAACCCGACTGTGCGGCTTGCCCATTGAGCGATACATGCTATGCATACAACACTGACAGAGTTGGCGAGCTTCCGAAGACCAGGAAGCGCAAGCCGCGAAGGGAACGGTTCTTTCACTATCTCGTGCTCAAGAGTGACGAGGGCGTGATGATACACCATCGTACAAAGAAGGATATCTGGGAAGGGATGTACGATTTTCCGCTTAAAGAGTTAGAGTCGGCTTTACCTCTGAAATTGAAACAACTCAATGACTGGGCCGTTTCATTAGTCAATACAGAAAAGTATGTGTTGAGCGATCCTGTCTGTGATACACAGATTCTCACGCATCAAAAGATCAGCTGTGTGTTTTATCCCTGCACGGTCAAAAGCTTGCCCGGGTCGGAGACACCTCTGTTGGAAAAGGCACGTACCGAAGAGATTTTCTTTGTAGCTAACAGAAACTTGCACAAATTTGCAGTTCCTAAAATAATCGATTGTTATTTCAGGGTTAAATCAATACTTTTATAATATTAATTTTTACAATACGATATGATAAACAAAGTAATTCTCATCGGCAACCTTGGCAGAGATCCCGAGGTAAGACATCTTGAAGGTGGCGTATCTGTCGCAAAATTCTCAGTTGCTACCAACGAGAGTTATCAGGACAAAAATCAACAATGGCAGACCGTCACGGAGTGGCATGATGTCGTTGTTTGGCGGGGTCTGGCTGAGCGCGCAGAGCGGCAGCTACACAAAGGTTCTCTGGTGTATATAGAGGGAAAGCTCACACACCGCAAGTGGCAGGACAAAGACGGCAAAGATCGCTACAACACAGAGGTTGTCGCCAATACATTTCGCTCCCTCGACAGAAAAGAGAGTACACAGCAATCCCGGGGAACTGAATTTCCTGCAGAGAGCCCGTATTCCAGCTCAACTGTGCCAGAGACTACGACTGCAACAAGTACAGATACTGTAACTGCCCAAACGAAGGCCGAGACGGCAGATGATTTACCGTTTTAGAGTAACTCTCATGTACCAACGTTAAACATCTTTGGAAACTGAACCTCCTCTTCCCGGCACATATGCATATTCTCTGTTAATCATTGCATTGGTCTCACCGTGGAGCATCACTATTTCTGTGGTGTTATTGTTGTTTTTGTTGATGTGCTCAGCTTTAATTTCCGGCTCTGAGGTCGCCTATTTTTCTATGTCACCTCAAGAAGTACACGACCTGCGGCTGGACAAGAAGCCCTCAAGCGCACGTATCGTCTTTTTGCATTCGATTTCCCGAAAGCTACTGGCCACGATATTGATCAGCAACAACTTTGTCAATATTGCGATTATCATGGTGTCCAATTACATTTCGGCAAACCTTGTGCCGCAGTCCACGTTTTTAGCTTGGGCAAAAATGATGGACTCCTGGACTATTGCATCATCAATAGCTGTTCAGACCCGTGCGGATACGATCAATTTTATTATTACCACCTTTTTTGTGACATTCCTGCTTGTTCTTTTTGGAGAGATCGCACCTAAAATTTATGCCAAAATCAACAACGTCAGGTTTGCCCGTCTTATGTCTGGTCCCCTGGTCGTCCTTGTCAGGGTTTTTAGTCCGTTCAGCGCCTTGCTGGAAAAATGGGGTTCGGCTATGGAGACTGGACTCAGGTCAAATGCAAATACTTCTACACAGGCAGATAAGGAGGAAATAGATAAAGCAATCGATCTGGCGGTAAGCCAGGGCGCTGAGTCTGCGGCTGATTCCAAACTCGAAGCTGATTTGCTCAAAAGCATCATCAAATTCAATGACGTTTCTGTCAAGCAAATTATGCGAGCAAGGGTCGATGTCATCGCCGTAGATGAAGAAATGCCGTTTGACACTCTGTTGGTGGTCATCACAACGGCAGGGTATTCACGCGTTCCGGTTTTTAAAGAAGATTTTGACCATATCACAGGTATCCTCTATATTAAGGATCTCATTCAGCACAGGCACGAAGGTGCGGAGTTTGAGTGGCAGAAACTCATTCGCCAACAAGTCCTGTATGTGCCCGAATCCAAGAAAATCAATGATCTTCTCAAGGAGTTTCAGCATGAAAAAGTACATATCGGCATTGTGGTAGATGAATATGGGGGTAGTGCGGGCATTGTGACTCTTGAAGACGTAATGGAGGAGGTAATAGGCGAAATCCGTGATGAATTTGACGAGGCACGCGATGGTGATTTCAAAAAGATTGATAAAAATACTTTCGTTTTCGATGGTAAGATGATGATCAATGATGCGTGCCGTATCATAGAAATTGAATCAAGCACTCTTGACAATGTAAGGGGCGATGCCGATTCGCTCGCCGGCCTGATTCTGGAAGTAAATGGGGAGATGCCCAAAAAGGGGGAGGAGTTTCAGATCGCGAATTTGCACTTTATCGTTTTATCCGTATCTGCCAGGCGCATTGAAAAAATTCGCCTTAAAATCACCTCTGATGCGAACTAGTATTGGGCTTGTCCTCTTTTTGATATTTATTGGCTGCAACAACCCACCAGATGCGATCCCAAAGCCACGTGCATACCCAAAAATCACCTATCCAAAACGAGAATATGTCGCGTTTGAGGACTCAGACTGCCCTTTTTCTTTTCGTTACCCAGACTATTTTAAGATAGAAAAGCAGACATCTTTTTTAGGTGAGACTCCTTCCAATCCGTGTTGGTTTGACCTTGTAGCCACAGGTTTTAATGCGCGCATTCACTGCAGTTATGTTCCCGTTACAGATGAAAACCCCCTGGATGTGCTTGTGCGCGATGCATTTACCATAGCGAACAAGATCAATCAGCGCTCAAACTATATGGATGAGATCCGCGTGGGAAATGCACAGGGTGTCAGTGGTCTGGTTCTCGAATTTCAAGGGCCGGCAGCGTCACCGATGCATTTTTATTTAACAGATTCTACCGA
>QMOR01000045.1 GCA_003648285.1 Bacteroidota bacterium | reverse complement strand
ATGTGGACCGCCCAGCGTATAGTGACCGAGTGATTTTGTCAGAATTTCGGGATGGTTGGCAATTTCAGATTGAATCTTGGATGAAACC
This sequence comes from Bacteroidota bacterium, assembly GCA_003648285.1. Taxonomy (GTDB): domain Bacteria; phylum Bacteroidota; class Bacteroidia; order Chitinophagales; family Saprospiraceae; genus B8-G4. The sequence continues at coordinate 13,361 of QMOR01000045.1, read as the reverse complement.
AGGACTGCGCCGGGGATACCTTGCGCTTCGATTTTGGCGGACAGGTTGACACCTTCGCCCAGCACAGCTCCCTCTTTAAAGATCATATCACCTAAATGCAATCCAATACGTACAGGAACATTCCGTTCAGTATACGCTTTTTGCATTTTTATCGCACATTTTACAGCATCTATGGCGCTGGGATATGTACTCAGGCTCCCATCACCATAAAAGGCAATGACTTCGCCTCCATACTCCTGCGTCATACGCTTGAGTACTTCGCGCTGGATATCTACCTTGGCAAGTGCAGCAGTTTCATTTTCCTGCACCATAGCAGTGTATCCCGTGATATCCGCAAACATCACGACCGCAAGTTTTCTTGTTTCTTTAATTGGCATTATACTCGGAAGCACACTAAAAATCTCAAGATACAAACGTTCGGCTATTCAGGTTCGTCAATAGGATTTTGTATATTGATCTCAGGATCACACAACTACAGGATGCATCATTTCAAAAGAATCACTGAGCAAGGGATATGTCATCAATGCCCGTATGGCAGGAGAATGTACAGTTGTGAACACACGAGCAAAGGCAGATTTTTTCTTTCACCTTATACGAAAACATCATAAAAATGAACACAACTAAGCTTGCCATCTGTACCCTCGTGGGTACGATTTTTCTTTTTTTAACTGACTATCTGTGGTTTGTATTGCTGATGGGTGGAGGTGGAACTGGGGATGCCGGACCTGCAATGCAATGGATGATACTGGGTTATTTACTATTGGCTCTCACGTTTTGCATGGTTTATGCAAAAGGGGTTGAGTCTGGTTCAGCAACACAACAGGGACTGAAATTTGGTATTCTTGCTGGTATCATGGTGTACGTCAGTACCAATTTAATGTGGCTCTCATTTGCAGATATGTCCCCATGTATAGGTGAAGAGCTTGGAATCAATGTAATGGACACAATAAAGAATTCACTTTACTACGTGGTACAAATGGGTATCCTGGGTATAGTAGTGGCACATTTAAGCGGACTAAGTGCGGGTGATGGTGTCTTGCGAGGTGAAACCGGAGGCACAAAAGACAGACCTGGTCCTGAACCACCTCCACCAAAAGGTACTGAAGGATAATACATGAATGTATCTGCTTAAGCAAAGTAGCGGGGACCGTGTTATATGATACGGTCCCCGTTTTTTATCAATCGTCCTTCCAATCAACGGTTATTCTGGTCGTAAAAGTCGTCCAGTCATCTGATAATGTGGCCCCCCATGCATTAAATGTCGCACGGCTCGCGCCTAAACCTTCCTGCAGGAATTTCTCGTAGTTGAGCTCTTCAGTCGTCACCAGAATCTTGATCCATGCAGAGGCAGATTTTTCATGAGGTTCGGGTCCAAATCCTTGAATCTCGGACCACATCGTCTGTTCATACACCTCGACATTGGGTCGTTCTTCTGGCCGGAATACGCGCTCTCCTTCGGGACTCTTGATCGCATATTGTTCATCAATGTAAAAGCAGTAGAAAAATAAATTCCTTTCCGAATTAAGCACCTTAATTTTGGGGTTAATACCAAAGGCTCTGTTCATTGTATTGGATGAATTTCCGATTAATTGAATTTCATCGGATTCATAAATCGTGGACTTTGGACCACCACCCGTCATTTCCATTACCTCCAATTCAAATTCCAGCCCATCGCCAATTGTTGAGGCGCGGTCTTTATTTTCCAATGCAATAAATCTTCGCCATTTTACGATTCGTCCCAATGCCTTGACAATAATACCGGCAGAGGATGCATCAATGCTTTCAGTCTTATAAGCCAACTTGTTTTGAATGTGATCATGCACCCCAAAACCATCCGCAGTGGCCGTGACCTGAATGGAATAGTCAGAGCAGTCGTCTTCGGTAGCAACAATGCTCTTTGACGAGTCCCAGTGATTTTGTAATAATGAAACTCCCTCAGATTCGCCAGTGAGGAGAACGATTTCGGGAGGCGCTGGCAAGTGCTTTAGTGTTGCGCGATAGTCAGGTGGATCTGAAATGATTGACTTGAAAATATTCTTGATATCAATATTCAGATCCAGATCGATTGGACTTTTCAGGGCGCCAACGGATTTGATGACGGCCTCGCCAAGGGATTTATTCTCGGGTGCGGGTGTGAAGATTTCAAGTGCAATTGGCTCCGGTGGGTGCGTGGGTAATCCATGAATGGCACCACATTCGATATACCATGTACCATCTTTTTGTGTGACTTCATATCGCTCAGGTTCACCAAATGGTTCGCCATCCAGAAATCGGGTATAGGGATTCAGATTGCCAATTGTATCAAATTGAGGCGTCTGGTTATCCCGAATCTTCTTAACGGCAGATCGTGTCTGTTGAAACAAATCCACATAATCAATCCGTCCGTCAGAGGCGCGAAGCGCATTGATCAAGCCGGAAGTAAACGCGCCACCGGAAGGCAAATCTCCCGCAAGTTGGATGTTTTGGCAGGCTGATAATACGATATGCGTCGAAAGGGGAACCTGCACCCGCCCGTCCTGATTGGCATAGTAGCCATCGACATAGCTTTTAAATTCCCTCTTGACGCGTCGGGAAGGCGTACTCCTGATCCGCAGCTCTTCCACTCCTTCAGCAGATCTTGTCCCCGATCCACTATGACAACAATCCAGCGAGACCACGATGTGAGGTGTTTCCTTGGAAGAGCCATCGGGATATTGACTGCCCACTTCGTGAAGAAGCACAGCCAGCTCCTTATCTGCCATATTCTCAACACTGTCATGACCACTGTCATAGCACAACAATGTCTGGTCGTACCCTTTTGGTTCGATCGGCCAGAATTCATTGGCAGTAAATTCCTCAGAGCCGTGACCACTGAAATGAAACCAGGCAATATCGTCAGGGCCGGCCTGGCACAGGTGATCCCGAAATCCATTGATAATATTGCGATAGGTAGCATCGCTGTCGGCCAGTCTCAGTATCTGAAGATTGTAATCTTGTTGGTAGTAATCGTTGAGAAATTTCTCAATCTGATCAAGATCCTTGATGCAACCATTCAGCTTACTGACGGGATTGCGATATGCATCGATACCTGCGAGAAGAACATAAAGGTTTTTCACGTGCGTAAGATATGTAACTGCAGCTTCAATAGAAAAAGGAGCATTGATCACTCGCTAACGGGTTAGACTCTATGCTCTACGGATTAAGTTACACAGCATCAAAATTTAGTGTCCCGTAACGACAATTTTGGATCGCAATACTTCATGTGGCGTTGTAACCATCAAAAGGTAAGTTCCCGGCACAGTATTGAGCATCATAGACCCTGTAATTTGACCAGATGGAGAAAAGATTTTTTGGTGCGAGACCAATATGCCCCGCATGTCATACAAGGATAATTCAATATCTGAGTTGGTGTTGCCATGGTTTACTGTGAATTGAATCACACTCCCGTTGCTGGGATTTGGATATACATGGAGGAATGATGCATTCTCGTCTGAATCTAATTTGAGTACAACGATTGGTGAATATTCAAATGTACCATCAAGATCGATTTGCTTCAGTCGGTAGTAATGTAATCCATTACTGATATTGCGATGGACATAGTTGTACTTAGCGTTGGTGGTAGTAGTTCCACTCCCTGTCTCGACATGAATTACATCGAAGTCTCTGCCATCGGCTGAATGTTCCAGCTCGAATTGTGCATTATTTGTTTCGCTTGCCGTTACCCAATTTAAAATTGCGTCTTTGTCATCAAGCCGTCCTGTAAAGGAGATGAGCTCAATGGGGAGTGGATCATTCACTAAACCGAATGTGAAGGGGCTAAAATCTGTAACATCTGTAGTCGCAATAAAATCACCTGTCATATCAGATCCGGGAGTGGATTCGACACCAGCGGCTTCCCAGACGCTAAGGGATGCATTTAAATGAGCGATCAGTGCGGAGTCAGGTTCAGGAATCAAACTTTCTGGAGAATAATACAATCTGATCTGATCTGCACCTGTTCCATCGACATCTGTAATATCCCAATATTCTACCGGACTGATGACAGCAAACGTGCCGTCGGTCATTTGATTGGAATGCCCCATTCTGAAATATTCTACTGAAAACGTGCGATCTCCAGTAAAGTTGGCCGGATGCAATACAGCGGGGGAATAAATCCCGCCATCACCAACAGGGAAGATGTAATCGAGGTCTGATGACCCCAATTCACGTGTAAATTTCCCATCAACAAAACTCAATAAGCTGCCCGGTGTATTGTTACCTATATTGGAAATGCGCAATTCGTTGCCAGGGAGAATTCTGACGATGCCTTCTGTGAGAATCAGGCTTCCGTTTATTGATAAGTTTTGCGTCACGATCACACCCGGATCGAGCGTAGATCTATTATTGATTTCTAAGTCATCAATTTTAATTGCCGAGCCTCCTTTTATCATCTGGAGGGTTATTCCTGATAATGTAATTTTTTTCTCCCCTGAGGTAAGAATGCCGTCCAAAATAGTGAGGTCGCCACGGACTACAATATCGTTTTCGACATTTTTTATTCCTCCCCCATCTATCTCAAGGTTATAATACGCATCATCGGGTGTGAAGATTGGCTGAGTCGCCTCTGCAGACGAATAGGAAACTGTGCTTCCACCAAACGAGCATTGAAAAGAGCCACCGTTGACCGTCTGAATATTGTCACCGATACTCAGACGACCACGCACCAAAAAGTTTGCGTCGTCTATAATAAACTCAACGGCGTTGATAGTCAGATCAGCATTTTGTGAAAGCGTCCATTCGTTTGACAGGACGCTTATATTGTATGCGTTGATAGTCCCTGTACCACCGATGAGTGATGGCTGAATACTCGTGAGTAGTATCACATCGATTGACGGACGTGTGGCATTGTGAATTCCGTTGACGATGTACTGATCTACAACAATTATAGTAGAATTGCCAGATGCTGTATGAATCAACTCGCCATCTATTGTCAGGTTTGAAACATTTGCATCTACATTGAGCGAGACCACTGTATTTTCAGATACTAATACGTCAGCCAAAAATGTGGGCACCTGGTTAGCGTTCCATGTACCCGGGTCGTCCCAGTTACCTGTCCGGATTGAAGTATAAGTTTCAAACAGGATCACATCTAAAAATACGGCTGATGCATCAGGGCAATCACCAGGAGGCTCGGCATCAACCTGTACAACTCCTGCTCCCTGATCGCCCCATTGTACCTCTATAGAGCTCGAAGTGCCACCGTTAATTTGTTGGCCACCTGTGACCGTCCAATGATAGGTGTAATTGATATTGCCTTCGACGGAATACGTACGGACAGAATTTTCGAACACAACGGTTTCACCTGAAATTGGCGATGTCGGAAGAGGATCAAACGAGATGTGCTTCTCTATACTCTCGCTTACGCCACAAGACTCATCAATCGTTCTAACCCTGATGACCCCTAAATCAACTTCATCACTCCAATCAACAGTAACTTCAGATGTGCCCTGACCAGAAGTAATCGTGCCACCCACAACTAGCCAGAAATAAAAATGCATTGCGGGATTCAATTCGAAGGCTGTATATGTGACTGAAGTCTGCCCCAAACAAACAATGGATTCACCTATTATCTGATCGGGTGGCGGGACCACACAATCGTTGGTGGCAGCGAGAGCAAACTGGCCGAAGTTCGCAAGTGCTTGCCTACTGACCACAGTGCCATTGTTTTCGCCATGGATACCTTGAAATTTCCAGGCGAGGTTTTCTTCTTGACGATATAGAATACGCTCGTCGCCAAGAATAGGAAAGCCCTGCAATTCATCGATATTGCAATTGAGGTTAAAATTAGATGACGAAAATCCGTTGGCACCTTCTATGTTCCAGTAGCCGTCAGTAAAAGTCTGTTGGTAAAGTATCAAAGATCCTTGATCAACCCAGGGTGATCCTTCATTTCCGGGTGCGGCCGGTGTAAACTCGACAATAAGCGATCCTAGAGTATGCGATTCAGAAGTAAATATGATACCCGTGTATTTGGGATAAGTGCCAATAGGAAATAGCACGCCTGAGCTGGCATTTGTGATCCATCTTTCAAATTTACTGTAGATCGTGCCAGAAGTATAAATCAGAGTACCAATATTGTCAAGTCCGGTGCCAAGCACAAGTTTAGCATCCTTGGGTCCTGTGGCAACATCACCTTTGATCATCGTGAGTGAATTAATTACCAGGACATTATTGTGGAGAACAATTCCAATACCTACGTTATCGATTTCTAAATCGTAAAAAGTTTCAATTCCGAAGCTCTGTTGAACGTTTTGATCGGTGGACCCTTTCATAATGACTCTGCCTTTCTGCTCCAGAAATGTGCCATTGGCGTTAAGCCAATCACCTTGCATTTCAATTGTATAGTTCATCAGACTGTCTACGTCGAGGGTACTTGCTCCATCGATAAACAAGCTACTCTGAACTACAATGTCTGAGGTCAGGGTTTTCGTTTGCTGCCCACCAATAACAAGATCATGGTAAACGCCATTTACAGGTGCGACCACATCCTGATCAGCGATGTCCTGATAATACACGGTATTCCCTTCTGCAGTGGCATCGAGTGTGATATTGAAGCTGCTAAACAAACGAAGTTTCGAAAATCCGGCGTTCAACCATAAGCCGGTACCTGTTACAGGAGTTGCCATTTGCATTTCACCATTGTTTGTGACCGTGCTGTGAATCACCACTCCGCCGTTATGACCCGAACCAAAGAAATTCAAGAGCGCATCCGGGGAAACAGTTTTATCACCGCTGATAGTGACCCTTGCCTGATCATCCACGCCTAACAATGTTACGTTGCCTTCTCCCGACATGCTTGTTGCCATTCCGGAAAGAAGCAATTGATCTCCATTAATTCTGTGGTTCCCATTATTTGTATAGTCACCCGTCACTTCCAGTGGAATACCAAGCTGGAGAAAAATGGCCGTTGAATCAATTTGAAAATCTGATACCGTTGGACCAGCACCATGATCGAGAAGGACAGTGTGTCCGGTAGAAATAATAATCGCATCACCGACCCCGGGTACTGCATTGACATCCCAGGTCGTCGGATCTGTCCAGTTCCCGTTTTGAACTGAAATATGAATAGGAGTGCCCGCACCTCCGGTATCGGGGAGCCTGCATTGTCCATCTACATATTCACAACATTCGTCGTCAGGTAGTTCGCATCCAAACAGGCTTCCTGGTGGTGTGTTGATAAGGTCGCCATCTTCTATGATAATTTCACCACCTCCGTCTATATCGCACATGTTCTCAAAATCATCTTCGACGATGATAGTCCCGTCGACTATTATTGTACCACCGTTGCAATCCCAGGCACCCTCCCAGTCAAGCACCCCACCTTCGCACACAGTTATCATCCCTTCGTTGACGATCACTTCAGGATTATTCATCGCACCAATCAAAAGTCCGCATACGATCAGGTGACCGCCTTCTTCAATGACAAATTCCTGATGCATTTCCATCGTACCGTCAATCTGCAGTATTCCCCCACTCGTTATTGTGACAGCCTTTTTCGCCAAAAAGGTAACACCGACATCAATAGTTACGAGGTGATTAACAGTCAAGTCACGATTCGGGATTTCGCAATCATGGATGAGTGTAGCATCGCGCTCAGTATCATATTGTGGAGCTGCTTCTGTCCAGTCACCGTCCCGTGTCCAGTCCGGGTCTTCTACCGCTGAGATCGTTTGGGAATGTGCGCTGACCAAAAGAAACAAACATGTCAAGGCACTAATAACGCGCCTGACGAAAAATCGTCGCAATCGAATAGAATAGTACATGGTTTTCAGATTGATTATGCGACGCAAAAGTAGTGATTTCTACAAGACACATCTCACACCTCCGCAGTCCATTTCTACCATGCACTGATTGCAATGGTCGCATGGAGAAACATGCCAACTATCCGATTGAATTTTTGCAAGAAAATCAGGATTGTGTATTAGCGCCCTGCCTAATGCTATGGCATCGAATCCTTGAGACATGATTTCGTGAATCCCTTGTGACGATACGGCTCCTCCCAGATATATGAGTGGGATTTGTACTTCCCTGCGCACCTGCAAAGCCAGGCTCATGAAGTAATTTTCTTCAAATGGATATGATTTCATGACAAAGTTCCCGAATACAGAAATAGCGATCTTTTGCAAGCGGTTTTTTTCTACTTCGACCATGCGTTTTTTGGGAACATCCCCGCGCATCAGAAAAAATGGAGTCTTGCTGGTATAACCACCGCTGAGGACAATTGCATCCACACCTTCTTGCTCGAGCCCCTTTGCAGTTTCAATACAATCCTGTATCGAAAATCCGCCGTTGAATCCATCTGACAGGTTCAGTTTTACAAGGATTGGGAATGAATCACCTACTGTTTGGCGAATACTGCGAATGACTTCGAGCGGAAACCTCATCCGTTTTGATCGGGAGCCACCGTATGCATCATGCCTTTTATTTACGGTGGGCGACAAAAATTGGCTCAATAAATACCCATGGCCCATATGTACTTCAATGGCATCAAATCCGGCGTCTTTGACCTGCAATGCCGCACGAGCAAAGTCCCGTGTCGTCTCCGCGATATCGATATGTGACATTGACCGGGCGAAAGGAAGGCCGCTCATCAAGCCATATGTGTTGAAGGTCCGGCTGGCACTTTTCGGTACGCCTGCGAGTAAATGCTTGTTCCGGGTAAAAAACCCACAGTGTGTCAGTTGAATCGAAGCAAGCCCCCCGTGCTGATGAACAGAGCTGGTCAATTGTGATAACATGGGCAGGGACGCCTTGCTTATGAGCAATTGCTCTTCGTGCGTGCGCCCATCCGGATGTACAGCGCCATATGCTACCGTTGTCATTGCAGTACCACCCCTGGCAATGTTGCTATGAAAATCTATGAGGTCCTGAGTGGGGATGCCATTCTTGTACATCCCTTCGTACGTGGCGGCCTTGATAAACCGGTTTTTCAAAGTCAAATTACCTAGTGTAAATGGCGTGAACGCTGTGTTTAGAAACTCACCAGATGATCGGGAAGAAAGCGTACCGGACATAGCATCAAGGTACTTGATAATTCAAGGTATTACACAACGTGACAATCTTAAAATCTACTTATCTCAGGAAATTGTAACTTGAATGGCTCGAAAATTGCAATTGTTGAACTACACTAATGATAGGTAAGATAAGCGAGTATGAGTAGCTATCACTTATGTATTGGGCAATTGTGTAAAGAACAGTAACATCCAAACCCCTTGTTATGGATAAAATTCTCATCGCCTTTGCGAATAGCAAAGAAGACGAACTTCAAAACCTCAGGAAGGAGGATGAAGAGCTCAACTCTCTGTTAGTCAGGGCGTTGAGTGATTATTATACGATCATACCTGATTCAAATGCCACAAAAGACTCTCTTGGACGCAAGATTCGGGAGAATGAGGATGACATATGTCTGTTCCTGTACAGTGGACATGCCGGTAGTGATGAGCTATTGCTCGATGACAAGAAGGCAGGTGCTGACGGACTAGCCGCACTATTGGGAGGTTGTCCAAAATTGAAACTGGTCTTCCTGAACGGATGCAACACAAAAGGTCATGTGGAGAGATTGCAGGAAGTCGGTGTCCCAGTCATCATCGCAACAAATGACTTTATCGGAGATGAAAAGGCATTTCTGTTTTCTACTGTATTCTTTGAAAAACTGGCCAGCCTGTCTACTATTGAACGGGCATTTGAGGAGGCAAAAAAGGCCGTGTGGAGTGATGAAAGAAATATTGATATTCATCGCGGACTTTCCGGTGATTGGCTCACCGGGGGTAATAAGGAAGACGATCTGTGGGGATTATTTACTTCGACTGAAAAGGAGGAAGTCTTAAAATGGAAATTAAAGCGGGCGACAGTTGTTGATCCCAATTTTGAGCCAAATGTATTATTGAGAAATGCGTTAGTGGAGGGCCTTGCAAAGTATAGCAAAGATGCCAGGCGTATTGTCGAAAACGAAGCAAATGGAGACATTTGTAGCGACAGGAAAAAGCAGAATATCATATTTGATGCGCTATTAGAACCCATCGGTAATCATTTTGGCAAATTAATGATTAATGAATCGGAGAACTCGGTGTATTCCAGACTTGGCCTTGGAAGACTCAGACAGTTGCTCTTCGCATATAATGCCATGACCGAACTCATTGCACTCGTGTTTATGTCCCAGCTTTGGGAGTTGGCGGCCAAAGAGAGCATTGAATTAACGGAAGAAGAATTAAATAAAATACGTCAGTTCCTGGTTACTACAGAAAAGGGGAGTGAAAAATTCGATTATACAAGGCTGATTCATACTGTGCGATTGATATTGAGCCGGTATGGAGTGGAGTATTTCGTATCTGAACTGGAGGAATTGTCACAAGCTTATGAAGAAAATACGGAGTTGAAAGAAGGGGTGGGATTTCTCGAGGATGTCAAGTCACAATTGGTTGATGGGGCGGTGACAGAAAATGACGCGGCCCCGTTATGCGCACTGGCTGAAAAGAGTTTGGCCACATTTGTCAAGGAAACGGGATTTCTTTCAAATTATGACCTGATGTCTATCAAGCGTGTCGATGTCTATAAGTATCGCCATATACAGAAGGCGCGGTTTAAGTACAAGTATGCCACATTCGAGCAAAGCTCAGGTGGGCCGGGAGATGAAATAGAGACAAGATCATTTATAATGGATGATCAGTCTGTATTAATTACAAAGCCCGATTCGGATGGTGAATACCTCAATTTGAGTCCATTTGTTATCGATGAAAATGCCTTCGACGAAATGGCATCTCTCGATAGTTTGCTGGCATTCAGATTTTATGATCAATCGACAGGGATTTATCATTTCAAGTCATTTTACAGACCCAAAGATCCATTGGAGGAGATAGAGGAAAACGGCAAACTGAAAATAATAGCTGATCAATATGAGGCGTTTGCAAAGTTGATTTTTAATAAATCAATGGGTGAATTATGAAGACACCATTTAAATTACTGGATGCTTTTGAACTTAAAGATCACAAGCATTTTTTCGGAAGATCTGAAGAGATTAAAAGAGAGTATCGCGATGCCTTGCGCACGAGGCTAATGATGATATACGGGCTGAGTGGCACTGGCAAAACGAGCTTGATTAAATGTGGATTGGCGGGAAAATTCGATGCAGGGGATTGGTTTCCTCTCTATGTGCGTCCGGGTGATAATGTCAATCAGTCGCTGAAAGAGGCCATCACGCAGGCGTTGAACGGTGAGAACGTGAGCGGAGATCTTCTCGAGGACATAAAAGAGTTGACTGCGGTTAAATTGAGACCGGTATATATCATCTTTGATCAGTTTGAAGAGTTTTTTACATTGAATGGCAACACGCGTGCTGTCCAGGAAAAATTCATGGAAAATCTACGCGCGATACTTGATGCGAAAATCAGGTGTCGCGTCATCCTGATTCTTCGGGAGGAGTACATTGCTCAACTTTATCCATTCGAGTCCATAGTCCCCGAACTTTTCAATTTTCGTTTTCGTGTAGAGCGGATGAATACGGAAAAGGTTAAAGAAGTGATTCGATCCTCCTTTAAAGAATTCAATATTCACATTGAGGAGCCAATAGAAGATAATCTGGACCTGATGGTGCATAATATCTCCGGGGGTGACGGAATTATAGATTTGCCCTATCTGCAGATTTACCTCGATACGCTCTATCAACAAGACTACAGGGATACATACGGCGAAGAAGGGACAACAGAAAAATTGCCACGACTGGATATCACCAGGGATGAAATTCAAAAACTGGGCGAGATCGAAGATGTGCTCAGTGGATTTCTGGATAAAAAAATGCGCACGTATTATCGATTTTTAAGAAAAAAATATGAAGGGTTTCCACAAAAGGGAATTGCCCGGGTACTCGATCAGATGGTAACTGACGAGGGGACAAAAAAACCAATTAAATACAGAATTGAAGAGGAGATATTGATTCCGGAGTTCTCCAATGAGCTGATAAGCGGAATCGAAAAAATAGCGCTTTCTGAGCTGATATACAGGTTGAGCGATGACCGCATCATACGCATCAATCCAGATACCATTGAACTCGCTCATGATAGTTTGGCAGCGATTATTGCCGATCGTCGGACGGACAAAGAAAAGCAGCTATTATTTCAGTTCAGAAGGATACAGAATGCGTATGACGAATACATTGCTACGGATAAAAACATCAAACAATTACTGACGAAGGAACAGCTCTTCGTAATCACTCCATTCCTGAAAGACCTGCATCTGAAGGAGAAGTACAATGAGTTTGTCGGGATGAGTCAGGAGAATGTGGAAAGGGAAAGAGCATTGGTACGTGCCAGGCGTCAGAAAGAGATTGACGACCGTGATGCCGTAATAGAAGCACAGAAGAATGCCTTTGTGGAAAAGGAGAATGCAGAGGAGGCTAGAAATGAGGCCCTGGAACAGCGAAAGGAAGCGATACAGGCGCGTAATGAAGCGGACACTGCAAGAGTGCGTGCCGAAGGGGCCGAAAGGAAAGTACGTCGGATGAGGATGATCGTTGTGGGTGGACTTACTTTGGTCTTTCTTGTTGTAGCTGGCAGACTATGGTGGGGATTGGATACGCTCGAAGAACAGAATGTCACATTGGTTACGGCAAAGGATTCATTGGTGACAGAGAAAGAAATGCAACGGAAGGATAATGAAATTGTGCTGGCAGATCTCAAGAGTCATCTACGTGTGACAGCTGATAGCTCTACTGTGGCAGAGGTTGATTCAATCAAGATGGAAATAGCTAAAAACGATGACCTGAGTATAAAAGTAGTTCCAAACTCTTTTGCCACTTATGTCGGAAATGTCAAAATTGAAGGACAGAGGGAAAAAAAGAGAATTTTTAATAGAGGAGAAGCAGTGTACTTTTTTACGCGCCTGGTTGTGCAAGAACGCAAAGAAGTCTATGTTAAATACGTACCGGAGGGTGCTTTGCCAGACGAAGTGAAAGAAACTGTCGTAAATGGAATGATACTACCTAATCCCATAGGGTATCGTCTGAATGGTGGAATTGGAGGATTGATGCCTGGCAAGTATCACGTGATCATTCTTACTGAAGCAGAGAGTGGCGTAACTATGGCAATTGACAGTGTAGCATTTGAAGTTTTACAATAAAACAGGCAAGCTTATCAAGCGATGCTAGTTAAATAATGTCTCGAGGTTAGCTGCAATCCCGACGCGTACGCCAGATCCTGTGTATTTGAAATCCTGAAAACTGGCGACATATTCAATTCTGAATATCCTGAAGATATAATTCAGGCCATATCCCAACTCCATGTAATGGTTACTGTAGGGTGTCTCAAGTGAGTTGAAAAACAAACCCTCCTTGGCGCCCGTGAGGCGTACTT
>QMOR01000044.1 GCA_003648285.1 Bacteroidota bacterium | reverse complement strand
TCCCAGAGGGTCGATCGCATTCCGGGCTTGAAATCTCCCGCCTTCATCCGCTTCCATGAGTTACGTACAAACCGTCTCCTCCAGCGCACGCTCATTTTACCAAATGTCCGCTCAGTTCTTCCAATCGGAGTATCATCAAATCGTTTGCGGGGATCGCCCAGTCCCCAAAAATATCTCAGTTCCTTCGCTCGTGGCATCTGTACTTGTGGCAACTTATCTAAAGCCACATGTAGCCATGATGAGCCTGTTTTTGTAGGGCCAAGGCAAATAAAATCAGGTTTCGCTCTTTTCTTCATACAATCTGATCAATTCTCATTATTGTTCCAAACATATTTGCTAATACTCAATCAAAATTGCTATCGTTGTTCTTCTTCAAATCGTATTCGGACAATGGTTTAATATGCATTTTGCCTGTCTTTCTTCTGCGTGCCAACGACATACGCAACGCGCGCATAAAATCCCGCTCAATCCCTCTCAAACCACGAGTCATGTTGGCATCGTGCAACCGGTACTGCAATGTAATATCCGGCAAGACGACATAGTTTATTTCATGCTCGCGCAAACGAAGCCACCACTCAATGTCCTCAGAAAATTGCAATGTCGCATCAAATGGGCCGATCGTGTCAAAAACCGAGCGATGCGTGAGCATACTTCCAAGATGGACATGCACCATGGTCTGCTCTTCTGATTCAAAATTGATCAATTTAGACTCACTTCCTTCGAGAAAAATGTACTGAATCCGACCTGCAACTACCTTTGTCTCCGGATTTTCTTTAAAATAATCCAGTTGCACTTTGAATTTATTTGCCGGGTATAAATCATCGGCATCAAGAAATGCAATATACTCCCCGGAAGCCTGTAAGAGGCCTGTATTTCTGGCCGCAGCAGGTCCGGCATTTGCCTGGTGAATGATTTTAACTGGAACTGATAGGCTTTCGACAAGCGCAATGCTATTATCTGTTGACCCATCATCAATAACAAGGATTTCAAGATTTTCATGTCCTTGTGCAACCACACTTCGGATGGCATCCAGGATGAATTTCTCCCCGTTGTAAACAGGAATGATTACGCTTATCCTTATGTCTTTCATATAGATGCAAGGAGTTTTCGGATGACCAATGGTGAAGCGTTAAAATCCGCTCCAAGGTTTAGATAATGCGCAGGAAGAGATTTTACCAAATGTGTAATTTTCTTTAAGGCATCAGAAGAGGCCCCTCTCAATAAGTATAACGTCGACGTCGTAAGCGCCTCCATGACTTCCTCAAATGATATCTCTGAAAGATACGTTTTTTCGCTTTTTACAATTCTGGGGACGAGGATATACGTGAGAGATGCACTTGCGATAATCTGATCATTAAATTTCTCATTGAGAAACACTTGTACTTTATCCTGATCTTCCTTTGTCCCTGTCATGGACTCGGATTTAAATTCCGGAAAATGCTTAAAGTCTTCTTCTGTGAGTTTAACCACATTGTAAAGCGAATGCACAATTTGCTGTTGTGTGTCAACAAGCACAAAATCGTCTCCGAGATATTGCATTCCACCCAGCAAACATTTAAGGGCAGTCGTTGATTTTCCAGATCCTCCTTTTGCTGTCAATAAAACTGCTTTGTTATCTATCCCCACCGCAGCGGCATGCAATGGTTGCAGTGCTGTATCTCTGTGCCACCAGTTTATCAGTGCTCTGAGCGGGAAGCTTCTCTCCCAATATGGCACTCTCGACATATCCAGCACCCAATGAATCGCCTGCCTGCGAGCACGGTGCAAAATTCTGAATGTCCCTGTGTAGGCATCATATTGCGCCGTCACCTCTGAGGAGTTGATGCCCTGAATATATCCTTGCGTATCGAGGTCGTCCCATGACCAAAACGGTCTGGGTAGCTGTATGCCACATGCACTTCCATCTACCGAATAAATTTGGAAATCGGCTTCTCTCCCGGCGTCCGACGTCAGATGAGCGATCGCTGGGAGCATAAATTCGGACAGGGCACGTCCATACACCGTATGCCTTACTTCATCGCTGCCTATTCTAAACTTACTGACACGCGAAGGAGCAATCTCACTTAGTATATTGAGACATAGATCGATAAATTCCGATGCTTGCGAGGCATCTTTCTTTTCGATGCTATCCTTCCTTACTCTCTTCAGCATCTGGCTGCGCTGGCCAACCGGTTTTTTCATCGACATCGTGAATTGGGTCAAGCAGGAGCAAATCCTGCATATCGGAATATGCCTCCACAACAGGAATCTCAAATTCACCACCAGCTTGAACTTCAATGGCGGCAACTTCAGGATTCTTGGCAGTATCGGTCTTTACCAAATTTTGATCAATTAATTCATGCAGGAAATCCTCCAACGCTTTAGCTTGTTCGGAAGTGAGGTCGAAGTGCTTCACATAAGCATTCATTAAAGCTTGTGCATTGCAATTACCCTCAATGTGCGTCCAAAGGCCAGCGGCTGTTCCCCTTAAACTGTAATAATTCCCGTTTACGAGGCTGACAAGAATATACTCGTCTTCAAATTTTTCACTTACAATATCAGGCTTATTTGGGGCCAGTTGTGTGTTTAAAGAGGTGCTCATATTTATTCTGAATTGGTGTTTATTGATTTCTTTCTCATTCTTGACAGGTGATCGCGTAGGATTGATGCATAATCTTTTAAATCATACTCCACAGATCTCGTCATATTGGTCAAATGAATCCGTCTTCTACATAAAATTTCATCGACAAAATAATGTGTGACATCCTCAGACATCGCACGGCTATACCATTCAATAAAATCGCCTGTCAATACTTTTGCATCAAATAGCCCCACTCTTTCAAAGACATCGCGCCGCACTATCATGGCTATTTTACTATAGCCTTTCAGTTCGGTCTGCCCCAGATGCACCATCTTCTTTTGCTGCTCGGTCATTTCAGGTGATAAAAAATTCTTCACTCCGCAAAAGCACATCTCAATATGATTCTTTTTGATGGCTTCCATTTGTGTCGCTGTCTTGACCGGATCCCACGTGTCATCTGCATCGATAAAAGCAATATACTCTGTGTCAGCAGCCTTTATACCCACATTCAATGTATCAGATATTCCTGTATGAGGCTTATTGATCACCTCGATTTTCTCAGCAAATTGCTCAAGGATTTTTAATGTATTGTCCTCAGATCCGTCATTTACAACGATGACCTTGCTTATTGCCCGTGTTTGATTCAAGACGGATTCAATGCACTCAACGATGTACTTTTCACCATTATATACCGGAATGATACATGTTACTTCTCCCATTACTGCTCATTTAATTTTCTACGTCGCATCATCGTTTCACGTATTGTTCTTAAAATCTCGGTACGTATCAAATCTGTATCACTCGATTGATTGAAATTATGCACCCTCCGCTTCACAAGTGGTTCCTGAATATCAAAGAAAGGGATCGCCTGATCGCGCAATCTGAAGAACATATCTACATCGCTCGTGATGGGCATCGACTCATCAAACAATTCAAAATGATTCAAGAACTCTCTGCGTACTATAAAAGCACTCGGGAGAGCTCCTTCTTTGGGTTCATCCAACCATTCTTGTTTGCACCATGCAGGGAGTGCCTCACCATCCTTGACAAAAAATTGCTGCTGGCATATCCCATACATGTGTTCGGCATTAGCTCGCATTGCGGCCACCTGCATCGATGTCTTACCCGGCTCCCACAAATCGTCCTGATCGATAAAGCAAATAAACTCGCCTGACGCTTGTTGTAGTCCGATATTCCGGGCCTTGGCCACTCCTCCGTTTGCAATATCTAGAAGGACATCAGGCTGGGCAGCTTTCACTATCCCAAGTGAACCATCTGTGGATCCGTCATTGATTACGATCAATTCCAAATTGCTGTAACTCTGTGTCCGAATGCTGTCAAGGGTCTCCTGTAAATACTGTTGACCATTGTAAACGGGAAGAATTACACTAACCAGGGGTGCTTTAGACGACATGCTTTTCTTTTACAAGCCCGAAAATAGCACTTTTAGGCTTCTGAATCAGATTATTAAGACTCGTGTATCACTGAGTTCCCGCTCCTCGTCAGGGCATCCAACGTCGAGAGAAAGCCTCCAATAAAATCGACCGCAAAATGCAGAATGATCACAGGCCATAGAGACCCTGTCATGACAAATATGACGCCAAACATGAATGTCAACAAGGCAATCTTGAGGATAGCGAGCCAGCCTTGATAGGCATGCAGAACTGCAAAAATCAAGGTCGACAAGACAATAGCAATCAACACTCCATATGACGATGAAGCAAACAAGGCCATTAAGTATGTGATAAGAAATCCCCGGAACACAATCTCTTCGCAAAATCCCGCGCTCAGTGAGACGATTGAGCCAAAATGCGCAAACTCTTTCCAATTCCTGGGAAGCAAAGCGGCTGCCGGATGGTCTTCCATTTCATTCCATGAAAGAAAGGTGTCGAACATATACAGTAGCAGAAAAAATGCTACGATCAGCATCCATTCCGGAAACCACTCACTGGATAAACTGCTCCACCCCATCTCGGACCATGGTCTGCCAGTTATCCACCAGAGCACGAGTATCACTACTGCCCCGAAGATGAGTACACCACTATTGAGCCAATACAACTTGATTTTCAAATCTGTCTGTTGTGGGATGGCGGAGACTTGCGGGCGCACACGAAATACGGCAAACATTGGCAAAACAAAAGCCAGTAGTCCAAAAATGATATGATCGGCCAGTGTCAGCGGGAGCATTTTCCTATGTCTGATTTAGCAACTTACGGCTACTCGTGCCCAAGAATGTGCTTCTTTTGCTCGTCAAATTCTGCACGAGTCAATTCTCCCTTTTCCATCAATTCACCCAAACTCTCGATTTGTTCAAGGATGTCGGGATTAAACTTTTGCAAATTTTCGATCAAATCTTCTTTGGGTTCCGGGAGCTGTTCTACAACCCGGTATCCGTTTTCAACAAAACTGTCAAAATCGTCTCTCTCCCGTAAATCTGAAAGTGCTTCATGATTCCCGATACGATCGTAATCTGAAAATCCGAACTCCACAGCTTTCGCCAGATTGTGATATGCGTCTTCTGGATTATGCAATATTGCCTGGCAACAAGCCATATTAAAATAGGCTGCCTTCTCACGTACATCCAACTCTATTGCACGCTTGAATGCCTCTATCGCATCGTAGTAGTTTTTTTGTTTATACAAACTTATCCCCTCAGAAAGTGCCGGATTTCTGGCTGGGGCAGCACGAACTGGAGCTGGTGCAGGTTGATGTCTGGGGCGATACCTGCTTCTTGTAGACGTCTTTTCCCTTTTTCTTGCGGCGATAGCTGCCTTTTTTTCTTTACGTCTGGATTTTCGTGTAGACCTACTCTCCTTCTCTCCCACTTTATTGTACTTGCGCTCAAACTCGGCCCTCGGCATGGCAAGCAAAAGGATAAAGTCCAGAAAGCCCAGTATTGGGAATATGGCGATAGGAGGAAAATCCGGACCTCCTTCGATCGTAATCATGAGAGCGATAAATGCAGATAGCAACCAAAAAAAGCCCCATTTGCGTTGCCCCAGGTAAAACCTGTGCACGCCCCACATCCCAAAGAAAAATGCGAGGGCAGTGGCGACGCCTTTGCGTTTATGTCCCTGCTCATCCGATTCGAGTTGGGCCTGATAATCATCTCTGATATGTTCAGGATAGGCATCGATTTCTTCATCTGAAGGAAACTCCATACCCTTACATGTAACGGCATAGATCTCAAAGTCCCGATGGATATTTCTCAGTTGAAAAAATCCCAGTGAAGCCGCCGTTAACCACCGGTGATTTTTGATATCATCAAATACTTTAGCAGATATGTAAACGCTACCGGGTAAACTCAGCTTCTCAATACGTGCGGCGATATTGAGTCCGTCACCATAGGCTCCTTCATCATCGTAGGATATGTCTCCGGTATGAATTCCGATGCGCAGCGGCACCTCTGGTTCCTTGCGAAACTCAATCTGCATATCGACAGCACACTCTACAGCCGCCGCAGCACTGTTGAAAATGCTCAAGGTACCATCCCCATAATATTGCAGTATGTTTCCATCATGCCGGGCGTGGGCTTCTTTAAACACCGTGCGGTGCTGCTTGCGTATGCGCCTCGCATATTCTTCATCCGCCTCCATCATAGCCGAATATCCAGTGATATCGGTAAACATGATTGCGGCAAGTTGTCTTTTGGCTGTCATTCGTACGTATTCCCAAGTTACACAAATGTAATGAACGTGTTGGATTATCTGTACGGGATGCCCTCCTTAGCCGGCTTGGCTTCGGAGGAGGATGCGGGATGCACGACAGCTAATTACTCCAGGTCTTGCTTCGTTAGACGAGCCTTGCCATATCCCGGATGAGTATTCCTGAGCGATTGAAGTAAATCAAGTCTGCTTTGCGCAGATCATTGAGCACGGAAGTCACTGTCTGCCGGGATGTGCCGGTAAAATTGGCAATGTCCTGCTGCGTGAGATTGTTTTTAAAAAATGTTTCGTAGCCAACTTTTCTTCCGCGGGTTTCGGCATTGAAGCGCAGGAAGTCAATAATACGTGCACGGGCATCCTTGAATATCAGTGATTCAAGACGCTTTTCAGTATTCGACAGGCGATTACCAATCATGGAAAGCACATTGAGGTTGAGTGCGTTACTTTTTCTCAATAAGTGTCTGAAGTTCTTTATTGCAATTCTATATGTCACAACCTCATTGCTCATCGTAAAGGCAAAGTTGTTGTAGTCATTGTCAGAATAGATTCCAATTTCACCAAAGACTGCCTCCGGGTGCAGAATTCTTTTGATCATCTCTCTTCCATCGACATGGGTTGTCCCAATTTTTACGGATCCCTTTGAAAGCAGATAGACATAATCCGCCGTATCTCCCTGCCTATAGACAAACTGGTACTTCGGAAACACCTTTACCTCCATCATTCCTTCGAGGATTTTAACCTCTGCGGGATCCATACCATCAAACAAGGTCACTCTACCAATCACAAAAGCCTTGTCAGTTACTTCTAATCCCCTGGTTTCAATCATGCTCATATCCGGCTTATTTTTACATATGACACAAACACGACGAATTACCCCTATGAAAATCTCATATTTCTTTTTGCAAAGCGACAATAAAAACGTGACAAACTTTGATCAGGACTGAGGATGTGGATCAGAATAACAGGGAGGGCTAGAATAAACCAATTTCGTAAATGGCCACATTGTAGGACGAAAAATTGCCAAGCCCGCCGTCAACATTTGAAAATACCTGAATTGGTTCGGCAAATGGATCCTGGGAATTTAGCAATTGGCGACTGAGAGACTCAAAGTAATTGTAGTACTCGGGAGAAATCGTGCGCACTTCAACCTGCACATTTCCCAATTCTTCAAAGAGGGCATCGATCGTAAAATCAACGAATGAAAAAACAAGCGGATTGGATTCTACTTCGGAAAGGGCTATGAGTATCCCTTGCTCCACATGTTTGATATAGCCGGATTCTTCAGGAAACTCTGGTTCGATCGTATACATAATTTCTTCGTATACCGGCACCCCGACCGCGCCACTCCTGATCGTGCTACGCTGTCTGAATATCAGGTGCAAGTACGCGTCTCCCTGATCACCAAAGTCGAGCTCAAGATTGTAATTCACGTTGCTTTTGAGCGGTGTCACTTCTGACGGTTTGACTTGAAAGTCTGTCACTTCAAATCTCAATAAGTTGAGTTGTTCAGGAATCCGGGTGATTGCTTCTACATCATCATAGCCGGGAGCGATTGCCTTGAATACATATTCGTTGCCAGGTCTGGGCTTGACCTGAAAAGGTGCATAAAATAAATCATTCTCTCTGTACAATAGAATATTGATTCCAAGTGTGATATCTCTCAACGTCACTTTGAGCCCATCTGGCACATCACCCTCTTCCACAGAAACCGGGGTGGTGCTACTGGTTACGCTCACGACAAACTGGCCATCTGCTGACACCTGGGCATTGATGACCAACTTGGGTTGGAAGTTTGAATAATCCAGCTCAATGGGCGAACTGCATTGCCAAAACCCAACGGCAACAAGACCAATAATGCATATGCGTAACAAACTCACCCTCATTTGCCTCGTAAAATACGCATTGTTATGTTGTTTCCTTTTCACAGTCTGATTTGATAGCTGAGTGAGGGAATAAACGGCAAAACAGAAAATTGTCGATTTTCAAATACCTGCGCCTCCGAATCACGTGTTAAGGTGACATAGAGCAAATTGCGCCTGCCATATGCATTGTACAGACTAAAATTGAGCGTGTGCTGAGCCTTTGGCCGATGCCATGTAGCGGATATCCCCAGGTCTAGGCGATGATATGCGGGCAGTCTGTACCCGTTCCGCTCACCGATTTCAAGGATGGCCAATGGCAGAAAGGCACCTGATCCCGGATACAGGAATTTACTTTCAGCAAGTGTGATCGGCGACCCGCTTCCATACGTCCAATTTGCAGTTGCCGTAATGATCTGATTAAAATGATAACTCCCCGTAGCTGAAACATTGTGCCTTCTGTCAAACTTAAAAGGAAAAGGGTTGCCAAAATTGAGCTTATCAAATTTCCTTTCAGACTTGGAAAGCGTATAGTTGACCGAAGCATCCCACTTTGAATAATGCACCTTGGCTTGCCACTCAGACCCATATGCCACACCTTCGCCCTGAACAACTTTGTTTTCCCAGTCAGCAGCATCTATAATTCCCGCCTCCACTGCGCCTTCTTTCAACAGAAAGCTTGCTCCCTCTTTATACTGTGTCAGGTGATGCATCCGCTTGTAATAGATCTGCCAGCCCAAACTCAAATGGCTCTCGGGGGACCACACCGCGCCTGTTGATATCTGCCCTGCCGTTTGTGGTTTGACCTTCTCGCTTGAAGGAACCCATAAATCAGTCGGGAGGCCTATCCCACTGCTTGTCAGAAGGTGGATATACTGAACCATACGGCTCGCAGCCACTTCCACACTAAGTTTATCAGAGACGCTGTATGTGAGTTTTAATCTTGGTTCAGGATTGAAATATGTCTTGCTGCCATTGCTAAATGCCGAAATCCTCAATCCACCATTCGCCCTCAGCTTTGAAGTGATTTGCATGTCATCTTCAATATACAGACCATACTCCCCTGCTTTCACAAACAGTCCGGCAAATAATGCATCGTCGATCGTACCCTCATCGACAACGAAGCCTTCAATCTCTGCCTGATCATCAAATGCGATACTCTTTGGCTTGAAGTAATGTCGGGTCATAGAAATACCAAATCTCAGCTTCGTCCTGGCACCAATCATGTGATCGACATCCCATTTGATGGCCAGATCTTCAATACGGCTCTTAAACTCGCGATGCACAAACCCTTCGATCGTATATCGCGGATCTGTAAGAACAGTCGCTTTGAAATCAATCACATCAAGTGACTGAAGCGAAAATTGGCTGGTCGTCAGCGTGAGATTCGAAAAAGTCCGTGCACCAAGTTCATGGTTCCACCGCAATATGCCTACTGAATTTCCCCACTCAAGCGATTTGTCAAATGTTTCAAACAGCCGCACTTCATCTGTAAATGTCTTTTGTTCCGTCACATCTTTATAGGTGTCCTTGCCGCGATAATAGCTCAGATATATTCTATCCCGTGACGATAACACGGCGTTTAATTTCACATTGACATCATTAAACGTGTAATTCGTAAACCCTTTTACTCCGTTTTTCTCCTTGTCATTGACTGACAGCTTGCGCAAAAAACTCTGGGGTACAAAGATGCGACCCGCAATGAGGAGGGTGACCTTGTCCTTAACAATCGGCCCTTCAATCAGGGCATTCGCGCTCAAAGTGCCTATCCCACCCGTAAATCCCCATTTCCGATAGCTCCCCTCCTTCGTATGCACATCCATCACAGACGAAAGACGACCTGCATATCTTGCCGGAAATGAACCAGTCGATAACTGTGCATCATTTATGATATAGGGATTAAATACAGACAAAACACCAATGGCATGGGTGGGATTGTAAATCGGCACACCATCCATGAGCACAAGATTCTGATCATTGTTGCCTCCCCGGATATTGATGCCTCCGATCCCATCGGTCCCCGTGGTCACACCCGGGAGTTGAACCGTGTATTGATGTAGATCAAATTCACCACCCAATCCCGCAGCACTTTCTATCCCGTCAGGGCGTATTTTTTCACCATCAAGCGAGACGACATGATAACGATCCTTTTTATCTGAATAAATGACCACCTCCTTGAGGGTAAGTGATTTCTGCATGCGGATATTGATTACATCCCCGGC
This sequence comes from Bacteroidota bacterium, assembly GCA_003648285.1. Classification (GTDB taxonomy): domain Bacteria; phylum Bacteroidota; class Bacteroidia; order Chitinophagales; family Saprospiraceae; genus B8-G4. The sequence goes on along the minus strand of QMOR01000044.1, from coordinate 3,173 downwards.
AATTGAGACCTCAGTTGTGTCTGTAATGAATCCGAGATAAGACACGCGTAGATGCGCAGTCTTGCCGGGCACTTTCAGCGAAAAATAGCCAAACTCGTTTGTACTGGTCCCAATTCCAGACCCCGTTTCGAGTACATGTGCTGATGTCAGTCGCTCACCGGTTTCATCGTCCTCTACATACCCTCGGATAAAATATCGTGCTTCCTTACGGCGTGGGACGTAGAGTACAAATTGTCCATTTCTATCCTTAAATCCCATCCCTGTTTCGGAGAGCAGCCTGAGCAGGATTTCAGCGGTAGAGCCAGTAAATGAGAGAGTGACAGTTCTATCTCCAATCTGATCGGGAGAAAAAATGATATTTGTCTCACTCAGCAAGCTGAGTTTTGTAAGAGCATTCGATAGGTCCTCGTCTACAAAGTTGACATGCCAAACGTCGTTGTCCTGTGCTTGAACATGCATCAAAAATGACAATACAAGGCATATTGATATTATCACAGCCCGGTATGTCTTTAGTCCAGTCACCACTTTGTCCCCCTGTTTACAATTAAACAACGCCTGAAGGTAGGGGTTTATCACCCTTAAACTTAAAATTAGACCGCGTGAAGACCAATTTTGTTGCCCAGCTCGATCATATATTTGAAAGCTGCGTCGTATTCATTCTCCAATTCTCCGTCCAAAATCGCCTCCCTGATTGCTGCTTTTATATCCCCGACCTGTCTCGATGGGCGCAATCCGAAAGTCTCCATGATGATTTCACCAGTAATCGGAGGTTGCCAGTTTCGCATACGGTCTGTTTCCTCAACGGACTTGAGTTTTTCTTCCACGAGCTTATAATTAGCCCGGTATCTATTTACTCTGTTGGCATTCTTGGATGTGATATCCGCTCTGCACAACATCATGAGATCTTCGAGATCATCTCCGGCATCAAACAATAACCTTCGAATTGCCGAATCTGTGATATTCTCTTTTGTCAGACTGATCGGCCTGAGATGTAGCTGAACCAGTTTTTGAACGAATTTCATTTTGTGATCCAGAGGCAATCTCAACCTTCTGAACATTTGGGGAACCATCGCCGCACCCAGAGCGTCATGCCCATGAAACGTCCATCCAGTCCCTTTCTCAAATCGCTTGGTAGCAGGCTTTGCGATATCATGGAGTAGTGCAGCCCATCTCAACCACAAATCCTTTGACTCCAAAGCTAAATTATCGAGGACTTCCAGGGTATGATAAAAATTGTCTTTATGCCCTTGTCCATTTACAATATCCACGCCCTGGAGCCTTACGACCTCTGGCAAAATAAGCTCCAGCAACCCCGTATCGAACAATAGCTCGAATGCGATTGAAGGGCGCGATGTCACCAGCATTTTATTCAATTCATCGGTGATTCGCTCTTTCGAAACAATCTTGAGTCGATTGCGATACTCAGAAATACCCCGTAACGTCTGTTCCTCAATTACAAAATCCAGTTGTGCTGCAAACCTGATGGCTCTCAACATCCGGAGGGGATCATCTGAGAATGTTTTTCCCGGATCCAACGGTGTGCGTATGATCCGGTCTTCGAGATCTCTCAATCCATCAAACGGATCAATAAGCGTCCCGTAATTGGATGGATTCAAGCTGACTGCGAGCGCATTTATCGTAAAATCGCGGCGGCATTGATCATCTTCCAATGTCCCATTCTCCACGATTGGCTTCCGCGAATCTGACCTGTAGGACTCCTTCCGTGCTCCGACAAATTCGATATCCTTACCAAGATGCTTTATCAAGGCAGTGCCAAATCTCTGATATACAACCACTTGCGGGATAGGAATTAGCTTCGAGGCTACGTGTTCGGCAAGACTGATGCCACTGCCTACAGCCACGACATCAATGTCCTGGCTAGGTATGCCGAGGAGTCTGTCACGTACATAGCCACCGACTACATAGGTATCATAATTGAGATCCATGGCGCTATCACGCATCAGTTCGAAAACCTCTCTTTCGTCTTTATCTAAATCGAAGAGCATATCTAACCGGCAACAGCCATTTCGTAATTTATATAGTTGTCCTCTATTTCGACAAGGATATCAAACAAGACAGCTGGGTCATACTCTGTCACCAGTTTTGCCCTATACTGTTTGATTCCGGGATAATTGCGAAAATAATTGCCGTAATGCCTGCGCATTTCGACCACTCCCTGCCTTTCACCCTTCCACTCGAGTGACATTTCGAGGTGACGACGTGCTGCTCGTACACGATCACTGATACCCGGAGGTGGTGGCACTTCTCCCGTCTTGATATATTGCTTGATATCTCTGAATATCCAGGGATTACCAATGCTTGCGCGTCCAATCATTACACCGTCGACGCCATATCGGTTTTTATATTCCACCGCTTTTTGAGGACTATCGATATCGCCATTTCCGAAAATCGGGATATGCACCCTTGGATTCTCCTTGATCTTGCCTATCAACGTCCAATCGGCCTCTCCTTTATACATTTGTTTGCGCGTTCGGCCATGTACTGCAAGGCCTTGTATACCTACGTCCTGCAATCTTTCGGCGACTTCTTCCACAAATTTTGTGTTGTCATCCCAGCCAAGTCGTGTTTTTACTGTCACAGGCAGAGACGTAGAGTCAACAACGGCCTTTGTCAGCGTGACCATCCTGTCCAGGTCTCTCAGAATACCTGCACCAGCTTGTTTATTTACCACCTTTTTTACCGGGCAGCCGAAATTGATATCCAGTACATCCGGCTTAGCCTCTTCGACGATCTCAGCGGCACGCATCATGGAATCGAGCTCAGCTCCGAAAATCTGTATTCCGATCGGTCGTTCATAATCGTAGATATCAAGTTTTTGCACACTCTTTTCCGCATCGCGAATCAATCCTTCGACAGAAATAAACTCAGTGTACATCATATCACAGCCTTGCTCTTTGCACAAAGCCCTGAAGGGGGGATCACTCACATCCTCCATCGGTGCCAAAAGCAACGGAAACTCACCCAGCTCGACTTGTCCTATGCGTACCATATTTACTACCTGTTACAGGAAGTGCAAAAGTACGTTTCCAAACGAATAGTGTCAAAAACAAAAAAGCGTATTTGATTGGGCACAATAAGGGACCAATAAGGCAGAATAAGTTACTTTTGCCGCGAGATTTTTTACGCTTAAAAATGTAAACCATCCTATGCTT
>QMOR01000043.1 GCA_003648285.1 Bacteroidota bacterium | reverse complement strand
CTAAAAAGGCCACATTGCGCTATACGGTTGCAACGGCAAGTATGATTTCAATGCTTGTAGCTGCGGTGGCTACGTTTGCAATGCTCTATTTCGAGCCTGGCAAATCTGACATTGTCGCTACACAGGCCGCGATGCATGCCGCAAATGGAGAAGGCAGCACCGGATTCTCATTTATGAGTTGGCTTGGAAGTAATCTTTCGGCCATGGTAGCAATATGGGTTGTTGGAGTTGTACTCCTGGCTTTCCGTTTGTTGTTTGGGCTGGCTTACATTCAATACCTCAAGCAAACGGCCTCTGACCTATCATTCACACTTGGAGGTAAATTAAAAGAGATATCTAAAAAAATCAATTATAAAAGATCTATTGATATTGCGGAATCTGCGCTTGTGCAAATTCCGGTAGTCGTGGGTCATCTCAAACCGTTAATTCTATTCCCTGTCGGGGCTATAAATCAACTGACTACTGAGGAGGTTGAGGCAGTCCTGGCACATGAAATCGCACATCTGGTACGCAATGATTTTGTCCAGAACCTGATTCAATCCGTCATTGAAATCATCTTTTACTACCATCCGGCAGTTTGGTGGATTTCAGCGGTGGTGCGATCGGAGCGTGAAAACTGCTGCGACGATCTCGCAATTCAAGTTTGCGGCAGTTCTCTCACTTATGCACGCGCCCTGGTGCGCTTGCAGGAAGTGGGTCAGTCAGCTCCGGCTTTGGCTTTGCCATTTTCGGGTTCTAAAAACCATTTACTTAATCGCGTTCGACGCATTTTAAACGAACCGCAAAACAAATCAAATCTTATGGAAAAGATTACTGCGACCACATTGCTCCTGCTCTGTCTCATTTTTGCCTCCTTTAGCGATGGCAAGGAGGAAATACCACGGGAAACTATTGATGTACCTGCACTGCTAGTGAGCAATCATTATGTGCATTTTGATAATTCTTTCGTGGGTGATACCATTATTCCCCGAAGCACACAGACGATTGTACATGGAGATTCAGATGGTAAAGAAGTGCGCCTTGAAATTGAAAACGGTGAGATAAAAGGTCTTTATATTAATGGTGAAGAGGTACCTGAGAGCCGCTATGACGAATATGCTGAAGAAATCACTGTTCTTGAGAATTCTCTGAGCAATGTTCCGGCGCCGCCTGCACCGCCTGCCATGCCGGCAATGCCACCGATGCCACCGATGCCACCGATGCCTGACATGCCACCGATGCCTCCAATGCCTGCTATGGCACCAATCCCACCGATGCCGCCAATGCCCCCCATGCCTGACATGCCACCAATGCCGAATATGGAGGGAGCGTATTTTGAATTCAGTACTGACGGTTCAGCTCCTCTGGCCTTCTCTGGAGAGTCAACAATTACGAGAACTGAGTCTACAATCATTCGCGAATACGACGATGAGGGAAATGTCTCTTATCGCATAGAAGGTGAACACGCAGGGGATACTAATATTGAAATTGACGCTGAGGCTGGTGTCGCCTATATTGACGGTAGTGAAATAAAACTCGATGCTGACGAGATTACTGTCATCGAAGAGATTGAAACAACACCGCGTGGGTATTCATTTTTTGCAGCACCACAGGTTGGCTCATGGAATTCCGGTGAATGGAATGAGAAATTCAATAAGGAATTTAAAGAAAAATGGAATTCTGAGGAATTTCAAAAGCAATGGAAAGAAAATTGGGACCAGGAAAAGTGGAATAAACAATGGAAGGAGAATTGGAATGAAGGAGAGTGGAAACAGCACTGGGAGGATAATAAAGATAAATGGAAGGATGCCACTAAGGAGTGGAAATTGAAAATGGAAGATAGTGAGGATGGAAATTCACAAATGGACGCTTATAAAAAGGCTCTTGAGGAATATAATATTCACTTAGAGGAATTAAATGGAGACTTGGAAGGGAATGATGGTGAATATGTTGCATATCTGAACCTTGTAAAGAAGTCAGAAGGAGCTGATTCGGACAATGCAGATGAGGACCTTATTATTGTAAGAGAGCTTGTGAGAAAGCAAAGGGTCGATGGAGAGATGTCGGAAGATGAGATTATTAAATTAAAGAAGGAATATCAGGAGGCGTACAATGCTGCAAGCCACGACCACAAACTACATTACAAAGAACTGAAAGAAATAGAAGTTGAAGCGAGAGAGCTGAAAGAAAAGAAGGAGCTCAAAAAAGATCAGTCCTCCATTGAGGATTCAGGAGATGTACAATTCTTCGCATATTCTGTAAGCCCGGCTGCTGATGCTGAGGTGATTGTAGTCAGAGGACCTGATATGACGGGTACTAAAAACGTAACCTGGACAGCGGATTTGGTGAATTATGATACCGATACGCATGTCGTGAAATTAACTGGCAATGTCGAGCTTAGTGTTGGAGAAGTAAAGGTGACAGATGATGCAAAATTGGTTTACGTGGGGAGCCCGGATGGTGAAGAATCACTAAAAGGCTATACCGTAATTGTTTCGTCCGATCATCCGGATTTAGCTGACAAAGTGACCATTGAGGCAGATGTCATTGAATATAAGGTCAAGGTTGTTGAAAAGACTGGATCAGTAAATGGCGTGCAAAGTAAATCTGAAGTACAGAAGCGTCAGTAACGACAGACTTTAATATTGTCTTAACTTTTTATTAAGAATCACGACATTTATTTATATCTAATTTTAGTCACAACACTATACAATGAAACATTTATACATTCTCTCGCTTTTCACGCTCGCATTATGCCTGACGACTACACTCAGTGCACAGGAAAAGGCTGCTCCTGAAGTTGAGAAGCAAGTCATTATTATTAAAAAGACAGTGAACAGTGATGGCACTGTGACAACAGAAAAGACAATCACGTCCGGAGCGGACGGTGAGGAAGTGATCGTTGCTGGCGACTCTGACGGCAAAATGATCTGGGTGACATCTGATGATTCTGAGGAAATCACTGAAAAAAATATTGAGGTAATAGTTGAAGGGAGTGAAGGCGGTAAAGTATTCACGATTGTTACATCTGGTGATGCAGAAAGTGGGGTATTGCAAGAAATTGAAGTGACTTCAGACGGTGATGCAGGGGAACATACGGTCTGGGTGACATCCGGCAATGCAGAAGGCGTTGTGATGAAAAATATCGAAGTGAATGTTGAAGAGGATGAGGACGGTAAAGTGATCACAATAGTATCTGATGGTCAGACAGAAGTGATTGAACTGGCGCCAGGTGTAGAATTGTCAGACGAGAAAAAAGCGGAGCTGGCAGAAAAAGGTGTTCACGTCATCGATCACAATGCCGTGATTGACGGACATGGAGAACACGCAATATTCTTTTCAAATGATAATCCGGATATAGCGAAGAAAATTCATGTGTTAACAGAAAAGCTCACCGACTTTAATTTCAACTTTGATTTCGACTTTGATCACAATGTGAATATTGCCCATGTTAGTGGCGGAGGTGCGAATTGTGTTGCCCTTGGAGTATTCGTCGATTCCGATAGAAATGGTGGCGTGAATATTCAGAGCATCATAGATGGTAGTGGCGCACAGGATGCCGGAATGGAGGCAGGAGATGTCATCCATGTTATCGGAGAAGATCCAGTTGAGAACTTCCGTGCGTTGCATGTTGCGCTGTCAAATTATGAGCCAGGGGAAGTAGTTACAGTTGAATTTGAACGTGATGGAGTAAGAAAGACAGTTGAAGCAGAACTACGTGCATGGGGTGATTTGCCGAACTATGAGAATAGCTGGAGAGCACAAGTGAAATGCGGTGAAGAGAACACAATTGAATCTCCGAAGGTGACCAAGCGGATTATCATCATCAAGAAGAATAACGATGCGCCTCCTGTCACTGAAGAAGTTGTCAGAGATCCTGTATCGACGGTGTACTCTCCAAATGATTTTGATTTGAATCTGGAGAATTTCACCACGTTTCCAAATCCAACTGATGGAAAATTCCATGTACAGTTTGAGGCTGAAGCTAAACCAATTACAGTGTCTGTTTTTGACGTGACGGGTAAAGAAATTTATCGGGACAACGTGAAGAACTTTGATGGCTATTACAACAAGGAAATTGACTTGCGTGGGATGAGTATCGGTACATTGATACTATCAATTGCACAAGATGGCAAGCGTCACTCGGAGCAAATCATACTGCAGTAGCAAGAAAGAAAAATCATTGCTTTATACAGAATTGCGTGGGCCATTCCGAGTAGTATCGGGATGGCCCTTTTTCATTTGACCGGAGACCTTGTGTGTCGATGGTGAAATAATAGACACTAAAATGATGGTATTTGTAGATTAAAATTGTCAACAGAGCGGTCTCTGTGGATGAAGTAATGCAGAGGGTTATGTGGTAATGCTTACAATCAATGGGTTATACGCTGCCGCCTGTCAAACCGTCATCAAATCGTCTCTATGAGAAACGCATTAAACCGCTTCGCAATCCTGAAATGATCTACAATGGTTTTCGCCAATGACGCGTCCGTGACATGCTTCTTTCCCTTGTACGTCTTCCAGTAATGAAAACTCTTGTTGTAAATCTCTGGAACGGTTTCAGCAGCCTCCCTGAATTCCTTCGGAATGATCTTATTCCTGTCCTCTCCTCCAAGACCCCCAAATGTGTCTTTAAACTTCTTCCCATTCATCATCTTGCGAAAGGCCTTGGGGTCTGCAGCAATCTTTTGGCGTATCCGGTATAGCCTGTCCTTATCTGGCTTCCAACAGCCACCGGCGATAGAAACGCGATCTACCTCAATTTGAAAATACACTCCCGGGTATGTGTGATCCTTTCGACCACCCCGGCCTACGACAGCACCCAAATGTGTCTTGTATGGTAATTTGTCTTTAGAAAAGCGCACATCCCTGTAGATGCGGAATACACATTCCCTGGGCGTAACCGTTATTTCCGGATCAATTTTTTGCATGCCGGCGATGACCTCAGCAGTAAGCTCTTCAAATGGCGCCTTTACGTCCTCTTCAAAGCGTTTTTTATTCGCGTGAAACCAATCTCTATTATTGTTGGGGATGAGTTCCTTAAAGAAGGCCGTGTATTTTTTTGATAATGCCATCGTGGGTTTAAAATTGAATTTTCATGAATGCCTGTTCTCTCTAAAGATATCAGAAATAAGGATTAGTATTGAATTGTCAATAGATTAATTCAACCAACGATATCGGATAACACAATTAAATAATAGCAAGCTGCTCCAAATCACTAAATCGCCGGAGATGTGTCCTCCACCTCTTCCTTGCCCTGAACAGAAAGACGGCGTCCCGGAGCCTTTTCAAGGGCTTTGTCAAACTGGGCGCTCGCTTCCTTATGCATGTTTCTAGAGGCAAGCCATTCGCCATATAGTTCGTGCGCAGGTTTAACTACGCTGGGCGGCCCAAAAGAAAATGACGTGTCGTCCTCCATATCTGCCGCAGCATTAAACCACATTTCGGCCTGATCCAGATCTTCGTTGAGTTCCGCATAGACAGCCTTGAGCTGCATCTCCATGATATGGGCATTGTTGATATCTGTTTTTGTAGGCAATTTGCTCGTCCAGTTTACCCCACTACAGGAAGAAGAACCACGCTGCATCATTCTCTTGTGCTCCTCCTCACGGACGCCCTCCATCTCTGATATGACGGCATGCAGGGCTTCTTTGTCTTCGGTTTGGTAGGCATACATGCCTGCAATAAATGTGTTTACTGCACGCAGTGAGACATTCAGCGAACTGTCATTAATTTCGAAGCTGACAGCATCACTATCCCAGTCTTCTGAATCGATGAGATATCCCGCACGCATCATTGTGAGATATGCACGTGCCCGACCTGAGTCAAGCTCATCGTGGTAGCCTTTCATATCCGTGAGGAGTGCATGCGCCTCCTTGATTTCATTGCGTTGCAAATGGCCATACATCAACCATTGAAGTGCGTGATAATTACGCGCATTATTGTCCAGTTCGAGCCGTACCCGGCGCTCGTCACTTGCCGCAAATGAAGCGATATTGGAGCTCACAACTTCATCCCACATGCCCATAGACACATAGAGATGCGAAGGCATATGCAAGGCATGACCAGCATCTTTGGCGACAACGGAGTAGTTATTTGCGGCATCCAGAGCCAGATGCGCGTGTGCCGGATCGTCATAAGAATGTATCAGATAGTGAAGTGCCCCCGGATGCTGTGGGTTTTCCTTTAATATACCCTGTACGACAATGGCTCCCTTTTCATAGGTTTCAGTATCGCGATCGGGAGCGGAGCCCAGCAGCGAAAGCGCATAGAAAGCACCAATTTCATGATTTCCCGGGTATTTCTTATACAAGGAGTGCATATACGTACTGTACGCTATGTCCCGATCTAACTTGTCATTATCATCATCTTCGGCAAACAGGATATTAGCTCCCTGTATCAAATCCTTTTCGATATCAGTTGTAGCCAGCGCGACTCTTTCTTCCGCAGTAGGGGCGAGTTTATTGAGCGCTTTGCGGCCCTCATCCGTGTATTGCGAATGCCACAGTGGGTGATTATACGTCATCGCCTCTCCCCAATACGCCATATGAAAATCAGGATCCAGTTTTTGTGCCTCCAGAAAACTCGTCCGCGCATCCTCGTATTCAAAGTTGTGCATGAGAAGCAGCCCTTGCTGAAAATGTGGCTGTGCCGCGTCATTCCCGTAAGGGGTGAAATAAATAGTTCCAAGCGTGGACTCTGCAGAATGATTCTTGTCAGAGCACCCGGATAGCGTGAGCGCCGCCGCGACGAATAATACGAAGTGTTTCATTGTCTTGAAATTTTTGGCTTTAGAGTAGTGATTTCATCTAAAAGTACAAATTGTCCAAACTTATCCCAAAGAACCCTGTGTGGAAACATCCTGAATCCCATAAAGCTCCATGCTGTGATGTTTTCCCTTGAGAATTTCATCACCAACAAACACATACTTGAGATCACTTTTGTCAACGAGCCGACTCAGAAGGTCTCGCGAAACGAGCAATTGCTGCTGATAATCGTTGCATTGGTCATGAATGCGTGATGCAGTATTGACCGTGTCGCCATGGAAGGCAATTGAGCGTTTCAAAACACCTACCTCCGCGACCGTCACCCTGCCCAGGTGTGCCCCTGCTTTGAAATACGGTGAGAGACCATAGCTTTTCATGTAGTGCTCTTCACGTTCTTTTAGCCGGTTGATAAATGCAAAAAAGCATCTGATGCAATTGCTATCCTGAAGACCATCTTCCAGACTCCAGTGCAAGACCACCTGATCTCCGACATACTGATATATCTTGGCCTTGTATCTCGAGAGCTGCGTATTCAAATCGAAGTAACAGTCCTGAAGGAGCAAACTGTACTGAATGTGTCCCAGTTCCTCAGCAATGTGTACAGAAGATTTCAGATCTATAAACATCAAAATGCGGTCTGCTTCCTGAGGCTTGTGATATTGGCCGAGAAGCATTTCAATGAGTACCCCACGTCCAAATTTTTGATTCATCTGCTGATAGGCATTCATCAGCCAACTTGTGAGCGTGAACAACACGACAAAGACCTGAAAGGACTTATTGTTGAGAATATAAGCCACACTAATGTTGAGGTCAGTGAATTCAACAATGCCAAGGCGCACACGACCGATGAGCAGGGCTGTGAGTGTAATGAGAATGATGAAGAAGTGAAGCGTTCCCTTGAGGGCCATGAGTCGCCAAAATGACCACCTCTGGTACTTTGGTTTGTCGACAAATAGATCGACTAATCCGTACAAAAGCCCTGTGATGACGGCTGCGATAAAGATCTGCGACATGTATACGCGTGGCGCCGATGACCAGAGCTGCTCAGCTACGTCATCAGTATGAATTGTCCCATAAAACCTGATGAAGCCGAAAAGTAAAAATGCGGCAAACCACGCCAGGGTTACGCGGACAATGTGTCCAACCTTTTGAGACAGAGTGTATCTCATAGTGCAAAGATATCCCTACCAAGATACATATTATACATATCAATAATAAATACAGTCGTTCTCGTCGAATAGTACAGTGCCACTCGCCCCTTGGGCTATTGTTTGTCCTGGGAATCCAACTTTCTCAATAAATCAGGAAGCCGGCGCAGGGCGAGCATTTCTCTCCAGGCCTTCCTTCTCTCTTGGCCGTAATACCCAAAATAGACCTCGCCCGACTCAATGTCGTTACCGATACCCGTCTTGGCATTCACGATGACATTGTCACCGATATGCATACCCGGTGCGATTCCGGCCTGACCCATGATATTGCAGTTGTCGCCGATCGTCGTTTTGCCAGAGATCCCCACCTGGGCGGCAATAATACAGTGCTTCCCTATGACCACTCCATGTGCAACCTGAACCAGGCAGTCGACTTTTGTGCCTTTGCCGATAATTGTGTCACCTGATACACCCCTGTTTATCGTTGTGTTAGAGCCGATATAGACATCATCCTCAATGATGACGCGACCACCGGAAGTCCATTTTGTACTCCCGCCTTCAGTCTTTTTGAAATAAAAAGCATCCGTGCCGATCATCACACCCGACTGGATAATGACGCGATCGCCAAGACTACAGTATTCACGGATGACGACGTTGGCCTGGATGTGGGTATGCGCTCCGATGGTAACGTGAGGTCCGATGACAACATTGGGTTCGATAATCGCAGTTGGATCTATTTCCGCAGTTGGATCTATCGTCGTGACGAGTGGTCTGAATGGCCTATGGTCGCTCACCAGGGACTCGTATACGTCAAATGGCTTTTCACAAACCAGAATGGCTTTTCCCTCGGGACACTCAGCTGCCTCACTGAGGATGATCACTGTTGCCTCCGATTCCAACGATTTTTTGAAATATTTTTTAACATCTGAAAATGTGATGTCCCCGGACTCTACTTTGTGGATTTCGTTTATGCCGGTTGCAACGATAGTCTTGTCGCCAATGAGTCGGGCACCAAATCTTCGGGCGATGTCAATAATAGGTATGGGTTGTGGGAATTTCATGTCTTTTCAATTTTGTCCGATCCGAAGGATCCCTTTGGGAAGGACTCCTTTGGAGGAATTTCACTGCAAGATTCGGCAAAAAAGCTGATGCGCAATACTCTTGAGTAACTTAAAGGGATAAAATTTTAAGAATGAAGCTGTTAATGAATGACTTTGTGGAGTTGAGAACGGGACTTCTCAACCATTTAAAATTTGATAAACGGCGTATTGTCTCAAGATTGCTGGTGTTGTCAGGTGTGATTGGAATACACCTGGACCTTGTATCGCGCCTCAGACCACAATTAGCAAGAAATCTATCACGTAAAATGCCCGGCGCATTTGGTCTGACATGTGTAGGTGTATTGTTTGCTGGGCTAATGGCATTCCCGGCTTTTGATCTCAACGCCCAGGCTACATCACAGCCGGAGCTGCTGGTGGAATATAGGGAGGAGATCATCACATTGAGCAAAGAGGCTCGGGTGATAAGTGCGTTTGCCATGATTGAGGAGGACACAGACTTGTCCAGGAATCAACTTATTGAACTCACAGAAATACCAGCGCCTCAATTTAAAGAATTCGCACGTGCTCAGCGATTTGCTGAACTACTGCAAGAGGCTGGCCTGGATTCAATATGGATTGATGAGGTGGGCAATGTCCTTGCATTGCGAAAAGGCAAAACCGGGGATAGGCTCGTTGCTCTGGATGCGCACCTGGATACAGTATTTCCCGAAGGGACAGATGTGACGGTGAAGGTGAGGGGCGATACTCTTTTTGCACCGGGGATAGGTGATGACACAAGGGGTCTTGCAATGCTCCTGTCGATAGTCAGGGCGCTCAATACTGCACATATCGAAACCGATGCAGACATCTTGTTTGTCGGCAGTGTAGGAGAGGAGGGCGTTGGAGACCTGCGTGGGGTCAAGCATATCTTTCGCGAAGGAGGCCCAGGTGTGGACGCCTGGATTTCGATTGATGGCGGAGCGATCGGCCGCATCAGCAATCAGGGACTTGGATCCTACAGATATCGGGTGACATTTATTGGCCCCGGAGGGCATTCGTGGGGCGCCTTCGGTCTTGTCAATCCACATCACGCACTTGGCACAGCTATCGATCTTTTTGTAGAGTCTGCCGATGCATTTACTTCTTATGGCCCCAAAACGAGCTATAATGTGGGCCGTATTGGAGGCGGTACTTCGGTAAATTCCATTCCCTTTTCCTCGTGGATGGAAGTGGACATGCGCTCGGTCAGCCCGGCCAGACTGGATAGTATAGAGACCCTGTTAAAGCAGGCCGTGATGCAGGCACTCGATGACCAAAACGCACTCTTGCGTCTGGGCGACAGCCTCACAGTAGATATCGAGATGATCGGCAAGCGCCCATCTGGTGAGTTGCCATCCGATCTACCACTAGTGCAGCGTGCGATGGCTGCTTCGGCCTTTCTCGGTAAGCGGCCGGGCCTGACGCGTGGTTCGACCAATTCCAATATTCCAATTTCTCTCGGTATTCCGGCAGTTACAATTGGTCGCGGTGGTCGCGGAGCCAATGCGCATGCGCTGAATGAATGGTGGCTTGAAGGTGATAGCTACAAGGCTACACAGTTTGGTCTGTTGTTGCTCGTTGTGGAAAGTGGACTTGTTGAAAATTGAGACCTGTCTTATTTTATTTAACTTGGAACACGTCAAAACAAAAAATCATGTCAATTTCTCGCAGATCACTGCTCAAGCGTGGGCTAATTGCCACCGCAGCAATGCCATTTCTCAATGTCGGAAGCGTAGCAGCCGCCTGGCACGAGGATGCATACGCAATTCCGCCTGAGGTCATTGGTGATCCGGCACTTGTCAAATTAAATTCTAACGAAAATCCGTACGGGCCATCAGACAAAGCCCGGCAGGCAATTATAGATGCCATTCCGAAGGGGAATCGCTATCCCAGGCCGCAAATCTCCAAACTGGAAAAACAGATTGCTGAGTATGAAAAGCTGTCGCCTGATCAGGTGGTTGTCACAGCAGGCTCCACCGAATTGCTCGGCGTATTTGGTATGATGGCGGGTATACACAAGGGGCGCGTGATCGCGTGTACACCTACCTTCGATTTTATGCTCTATTATGCAGAAAAATTTAGTGCAGAATGGGTGAAAGTCCCATTGACCGAGGATCATCAATACAATTTGCAGGGCATTGAAAATGAAATTGACAGCAGCACAAAACTTGTATTTATTTGCAATCCAAATAATCCCACGGGAGCAGAATTATCCGAGGATGTTTTGAAGCCGTTTTGCCAGTCGATTTCCGAAAAATGTATGGTATATGTCGATGAGGCGTACATCGAATTTTCCAAAGGAGGACTCGCCGCTTCATTGGCCAACATGACAAGGACAAATAAGAACCTCGTAATAGGACGTACGTTTTCAAAAATATATGGGCTGGCAGGTATGCGCATTGGTTACGCGATAGGTCATCCCGATACGATCAAAACTGTGCGCAATTACCTGCAGGGCAGATCGATTACCCCGGCCGCATGTTCAGTAGCTGCAGCTTCAGCTTCGTTGGGAGATGAGGTGTTTATGGCGCATTGCAAGGAGATGAACGAGACCGGCAAGAAACTGGTTTATGCATCTTTTGATGATTGGGGCATAGAGTATATTCCGTCCGCTACAAGTTTTATTCTCTTCAAAACCGACAAGTTTGAAAATCCGAAAATCCGCGCAGAACTGCAACGAAAGAATATTCTGATCAGGGACTATAAGCATGTTCCCGGATGGGCTCGCGTGAGCATAGGGACACCTGATGAGATGAAGACATTTGTAAAAGCGACAAGGAAATTTCTCGCCTAGAAAACTTTACGGTGCAATATCACTCGCGACCAGTGGTTTGAGTTTTATAATCCGGAGTTTATCGAGCATCCAGATGACTGGATAAGTCGGATCAAACTCCCACTTCTTCCACGCAAAATTGTAACGCATGGCGTGCTTGTGGTGATTGTTGTGCAGCCCTTCCCCCATCATGATGATGTCGATAGGGAAGAGGTTTTTTGACGTGTCACCAACCTTGAAATTCGTGTATCCGTATTTGTGTGCACCCCAGTTGATCACGACGCCGTGCAATGGACCCATGATGACATGCAGGGGAATGAGGAGGTACCAGTACCACGCCGGAGCGATCATTGTATAAATCAAGACGTATACGATGATCCAGCATAGCCTCACGAGATTATTAGAGGCAAAAACATCAAATTTTCTCCATGAAGGCAAATCTCCCAGAAAGCGCTTGTCGATATGGGACTCGTCATCAAAGATGTCCTTATAAATAATGCGCGTGCGCTGCATCATCGCCATTGGGTTTTCATCGTATTTTGGTGAGTGAGGATCTTTATCTGTGTCCGCATATGCGTGATGCATGCGATGCATGATGCCGTACGCTCTCGGACTCAAATAGGACGATCCCTGAAACAACCACGAAAGAACATAGAAGAATTTCTCCCACCCCCTCGTCATCGTAAACTGCTTGTGAGATGAATACCTATGATGAAAAAAAGTCTGCGTAAACAGCGACAATATCCAATGCACAATAAAGAACCCAATCACTAACCACATAAGTCGATAAATTTTGAGGCGCAAAGATAGGTTATTCCTTCACTCCTTAATACCTCCACTCCTCAAAGTCGGGTATTCGACACCGAGCTGCTCCAGATAAGTATCGTATTTCGTCTCGTCGAAATAATACTTCTCAAGGGCCGGGCGAAATTCCTCCATGATATCCGAATTGAGGTATATCGCGGGCTCATCTGTTTCAGATACCATCGGAATATACTCCTGCACCATGCCTTGTTCCTCCCTGAAATACTTCCAGGAGGCTTCTACCAATTCGGGCTTGAGCAGAAAGTCGAGGATTGTCATGGCTTCCGCCTTAGCACCGTTCACGACACCTTTGTGTGCGATGGGTGTAGCCATCGCGACAGCGTTGGACCAATGATGCCCCTGTAAGCCCGGAATATTTGAAGGATACCGCATCGTGACGGTAGGAAGTTTCCACGAGATATCACCAATGTCATCCGAACCGCCGCTGATCATTCTTCCAAGCGGCACCCTGAGTGTATCCAGCTTTACAGCCAGTCCGGTGGTATCGCGCGCACTCACCTCACTTTGCAAAGCCCTTGCCAGATTCTGATCGTTTTCTGACCATTCCGGCAGACCTACTTCTCTGATATTCAGATACATCGTTTCGGCGATCACTTTATTGAAATGCCTTGGCCACGCTGATCCGAGGACCTTGCGTGTGACCTTGGTATCGCTCATCATCGCGGCTCCTTCAGCGATGCGGTTGGCCTTTTGATAGACTTCCATAATGCCGGGATAAGTGACATGCCTAAAGTAATACCAGATCGTCGCCTTGCTCGGAACCACATTGGGTTGATCACCCCCGTTCTTGATGACGGAGTGCGACCGGTGCAGAGGGTTGAGATGCTCGCGGGCGTATTGCCAACCGATATTCATCAATTCCACGCCGTCGGCAGCACTGCGCCCCCGCCAAGGTGAACCTGCTGCATGGGCCGATTCT
>QMOR01000042.1 GCA_003648285.1 Bacteroidota bacterium | reverse complement strand
CAAAAATCTCAATCGATTATTCGAGTCCGGCTGTAAAAGATCGCACAGTTTGGGGCGAAGTGGTGCCGTATGATGCAATTTGGCGTGCAGGTGCCAATAAGGCTACAACCATCGAATTTACCACCGATGTGAGTCTCGAGGGCAAGCCATTGCCTGCGGGCAAGTATGCATTCTTTGCGATTCCAAAGGCTGGCGATGATGCCAAATGGACTGTTGTTTTCAACAAAGTCTCAGATCAGTGGGGCGCGTATCAGTACGATGAGGCGAAGGACGCACTTCGTGTTGACGTAAAGCCTCAGTTTAAAAAGGTTAATCAGGAAAGGCTGACGTACACCTTGCACGATCAGACTGCTGACAAGGGATATTTCAAAATGGCATGGGGCAAAGCACGTCTTTATGTCCGCTTCAAAGTAGACGTTCTTGAGGCAGGATTGGCCAATGTGGACAAAGCCCTGGAAGAAGCGAAGGATGAGGACAAATGGGCGATCTATGCAAATGGTGCAAGCTTCCTCCTCGACCTGGAAAAAGAGACAAAGCAGGCGATGGAATGGGCAGATAAGTCAACGTCACTCCGCGAGCACTCCTGGAATCTGTTTGTCAAAGCTCAGGCGCAGGCTGCAAGCGGCGATTATTCGGGTGCCGTCGCTACTGCCGCTAAATCAGCAGAAGTAGGTATGGCAAATGAAGACGACCACTACTACGAGAATTCGAAAGCAGAAATCGAGAAGGCAGTGGCTGAATGGAAAACGAAATAAGGATTTAAATTGAGCTGTAGTTCAATTTAAAAAGCCCGTTCGCGCATGCGAACGGGCTTTCTTGTATCTGGATCCCTAGGATGATTTAGGGTGAATATTCTGATTGATTCTGAAAAAATTATCAGGGTCATACTTCGCTTTTATCTCTGAAAGACGATCATAGTTATCACCGTATGTCGCACGCACGCGCTCCTGTCCTTCATCCATCATAAAATTGACATACGCACCACCTGCCGAGTATTGATGCATTCCGTTGAAGTAGTCCTTTGACCATTTCGTGATCTTCTCGTTATTCGCCGGATCGTTATCCACTCCAACCATCACCTGGGCCCAGTTTGCGTCGCGATAAGCCCAAGGCGTGTCGCTATGACCGACGTCATGGCATTTTCCGTTTATCGGATACAGGTGCATGGTAGACTGGCCCGTAGGCATCTTATTGGCATGCTTGACATGCTCCGCAACAGCATCGTCACTAATCTCATTGACGAAGTCAGCTCGCCAGTACCAATTATCACCCGTAGGGAAAAACTGGTCAAATACACTGTTCAAAGCAGGAAAAGGCAAGTCATGTACACCATCCATCCAAGGCTTTGTAGCACGTACCTCAGCAAAAATCTCGTCGAATTTGTCATGATCACCAGTATAGCACCAAACGACCGCACATACTTCCTTCCCTTGAATAAATTCCGGAAAAGGTGGTGCTGGTGGAACCGTTAAAAATGCAAAAAAGCCGTTCAACTCGCGTGGAGCACTAACGATAAAGTCGCGGTACCACTTGAGCATTTCCTCGGAGCGCTCAAGCTCCCAGAAGGTCGGCCCGCCCATAATTGTGTGCACATCATGCGCCTGAAACAGAAACGACGTGACGATTCCAAAATTTCCGCCACCACCACGCACTGCCCAGAACAAGTCAGGATGTTGATTAGCACTTGCCGTCACAAATGAACCATCGGCCAATACCATATCCACTTCGAGGAAGTTATCAATGGTGAGTCCGAAAGCGCGACTCAAATGGCCCAAACCACCTCCTGTGGCCAAGCCCCCTACTCCTGTCGTGGAGATAATGCCGGTTGGAACAGCCAGACCGCATGCGTGCCCTGCATGATCTACTTCCCCCCAGGTATTGCCTCCACCTACGCGAATAGTCTTTGCGGCGGTATCCACTCTCGTGTACTTGATACCGGAAAGGTCGAGACATAGGGCGTCGTCAGCGAGGCCCAGACCTCCTGCGTTGTGCCCTCCTCCACGCACTGACAATCGCAGATTGTTTTCTCTTGCGTAGTTCACCGTATTTATGACATCGCCAACGTCAGTGCACATTGCAAAACACGCGGGACGCTTGTCAATCATTGCATTAAATACTTTTCTTGTGTCGTCATAATTTGCATCTCCGGGAAGGATGATGCCGCCTCTGACAAGGCTTCGTAGTGATTCATAATCGTGTGCCATGATGTTAGATGATGTTAGTTTGTTAAGGTAATATTCAATAGTACTTTTTCAAATCATATAGAAGTTTAGTGAATGACGACTGCGCCTGCGTTAATGCATACTGCACTTGAGAATTAGAATCAACTCCCATTTATACAAATCAAACCTGGTGATACCATCTGTCTGGTGATGCGCCGTGTGCCGTTATACCCTTCTTCACAATTGAAAGTTTACATCTTTGACAAGACATCAAACCACATTGTAACCTCACCACATCATGACAGAAGTTAAAACAAAGCGAAGCGGTGATAGCGTTAATATATGCCTGCAAAGAATGGAAGATAGTCAGAAACGCTCAGAATATTATGAGATTTATCGATTGATCAAGAAATTGACTGGCGAAGATGTGAAAATGTGGGGGCAGAGTATGGTTGGATTTGACGAATTGATGACACGATTGGGCAAGTACAAAACGGGCAAATCCTCCCTGTATAAACAGAATGACTGATATAAATGTCCACGTATTAAAAGAGATGATCAGCGAGAGCACCCTTGTTTTAAAGAAAAATATCCTTAGTTGTCTATTTCTTGCTCTTTTTAAGCAAATTACCATTAACATTACGCGGACCCCATCATCTAGCATTGCACCAAATGAAAGAACCCACGCGTCTGTATGACTACATACGTGATAAGGATTACGTACACATCAAGGTGATTGGTCTTAACAGAGCCAAACCTGATAGCCATCGGTATGGCGAGCTCGTTGAATTCCTGAACAAGAACAATTGCAAGAAATGCCTCTTCGATTATCGGAAAGGGCTATTCAAAATTGATGTCTGGACTGCCTATAACAGACCAAGGCTTGCCAAAGAATTCGATATCCCCAGAGATATAAAAATTGCGGCAGTGTATCAGGAAATTACAGAGGATATCACTTTCAACGAGACCGTTTTCCGCAATCAGGGATATCGTGTAAAGGCATTTACAGATTTTGAAAAAGCAGTTGATTGGCTTACGACGTAAGAGGCTCCTGGAGCTCTACCACTACTTTCCCAATCGTCATTCCGGATTGTAGCTTTCTGATCGCATCCGGCAGTTTATCAAATGTGTATCTCTCTCCAATAATAGGAGCTGGCAATTGCATTTCTTCTAAAGCATTTAATATTTCTTCAAATTTTTCAATTTGCGCATACAGCCAAATTAAATTAAACCCAATGACACTTTTATTTGAATTGGGCAATAATAACGGATCTATTTTGGGACGACGCAAGTAGCGCATCATCATTTTGAGCTTGTTTGGACGATCGCCAGGAGTGGTAAAACTTGCACTGCCGTACACAATCATTCGACCCTGAACACCCAACTGCTTGATACCATCCATCAGTACGCTCCCGCCGATACACTCCATGACAATGTCCAATCGACGATCCCCGAGCGTATTGCGCAAGTCATGTGCAAAATTCTTTGACCTGACAATCCAATCGTCGAATCCCTCTGACTTCAGCGTGTCAATCTTGTGACTGCTACCTATCGACCCGATTGTGTAGGCGTCAAATCGCTTTGCAATCCTGTTTGCCTGAAGTCCTACCCCACCAGCAGCAGAGTGTATCAAGACCGTTTCGCCCTTTTGCAGGCGGCCAAGGTCGACCATCCCGTAGTAGGCCGTAAGTGCCTGGACAAGGAATGACGCACCGTCTGTAAAAGACCACTTTTCACGCAGCTTCACCACG
This sequence comes from Bacteroidota bacterium, assembly GCA_003648285.1. Taxonomy (GTDB): domain Bacteria; phylum Bacteroidota; class Bacteroidia; order Chitinophagales; family Saprospiraceae; genus B8-G4. The sequence goes on along the minus strand of QMOR01000042.1, from coordinate 9,740 downwards.
TACCGTGCATCGATATTGAGTGTATCCACATATGCCCCAAACCTCGTGATACCCATGACTCGATCTCCTTCGCGCAGATAGTTGGCACCCGGTCCTACTTTTGAAACTACACCCGAATATTCCAGTCCCGGTATGAAATCCTTTGATGGTGCCGCTTTGTACATCCCCCACACGGTAAACAAGTCGGCAAAGTTGAGTCCAATCGCTTTAACGGCAACTTGTACTTCGCCTGCTTTTGGATCCTCCAATTCTTCTTCCCTGATGCGCAAATTCGCAATGCTACCGGGATCCATCCTATATGTACGTCTGATCATAGCGGCAAGATACAAGATTGTCTCCGGGATTGAATGTGACGCATTTTCCGAAATGATCCACTCTGATCAGATACCGACCTCGGGTTTACTGCGCCAGTTTATACTCCAAAGTTCCCATGCCGCGTCTGCCATCAGGTGTCTGAGCCACAACCACTACTCTGAAGCTACTCAGATCATCGGACTGCATAAACTGCACACTGGATGTGCCATGGTAGTCAGTTTCAAGACCACCATCCCAATAGAGTTGGGGTGCAATAATGGGAATCTCAGCATTACCAGGTTGAGAAAACCTGGCAGGAGCTAAAACTCCATTCACAACGAATACGTCCTCTAGCTCTTCCTCGGGAAACGGACTGTCGGGCATGCGTGTAGTGATGATCACCACTCCACTTCGGCCTACTACATTAAAGTATTTTCTAAGCATTTTAGGGTCGAAATACAAGTCCACGTACACTATCAGGCTGAGATCCATTCGCGCGATAAAGTCGCCATTGCGTGTCACTTTGCCATCGACAATAAAGAGAGGAGCCCCTGACAAATGTGTCTCTGCCTCTGCGCTCCCCCTTGGATTTTCTAATCTGGCCGTAAACACATCATCTTTTTCATCAAACTTCAATGCTGTAATAAGCTCTCCAAAAAAGCTGTGCATATTGTCAAACAACTCGTATTCCTGCATTTTAAAACGCACACCCGGTTTCAATTCCTGCGGCAATTCCTCACTGGGTTGTGCATCCAGAGTGTGTTCAAGCGTTGTGAAGTACCGATAAATATTCTTCCGTTTCCGACTCAGTTCGAGGTATGTTATTACTTCAGACGTATACTCCACTTGTGTCTGTATTGGTCCCGGGGATAACTCATAACTGAGCTCCACATCGAAGTCATCCACCTCTGCCTGATAACCCAGAAACTGGAGTTGTCGTTGCCCGGTGAAGTATGGGACTTTTGCAAAAAAACTCCCGAAATCATCTGATTTAGTGTAGTACATACGTTGCACATCACTTGCATACAAACCCAGAACATTCACCTGTAATGGACCACCCTCTTTCGTTTTAAGCGTCCCTTTTACGACCATGCCCTCATGGAGCCCCTCCACTGTGCGATAATCCACAGAGGCGGCCGGTCGGATTACGCCCCGGCCACACAACTCGGCATCAACTACTGATACTGACAGTTGTGCCGCTACAGGATTCCCGGAGGCATCCTTTATGACAATGTTCAGCTCGCTTAATTCTTTTGCGACGGCATCTCCCGACATGCTGATATCCACACTTAGATCAGTCATGAAGGAGGCTTGTCTGACAGGGTCATGACTCAGGGTCATTTCTGCGGTCACCTTTTCAAAATCGTTATAAACAGGAACTTCTACTTCGGCGAGCTTGATATTCTGGCCTATAAATTGATGTACACCATGAAAAAATATGCGATACACACCTGTTGGCGCATCGTAAGGAACTTTATAATAGCCTGTGACAAAAGTTTTGCCGTTGGTTCTCAATTTATACTCTTCAATGATATTTCCCCTGTCATCCGCGATCTGCACCTGAACAACACGATCGAGCGTGTTAAAAAACTCTGGCAGGTGTAATGTATACCAGATGATTTCGCCGGAAACGTAAAAAGACTTGTCCATGTGTATGACTGACTCAGATACCTGAGCGCGTACACTACCGGTGACATTCAAGCACAACGTGCAAATCAGAAAGACACGGAATAGCCACATGTTTTGATTCCTCATTTTCATTACTCAATTATTATTCAGTCCAGTATTCCGGCTTGGCAAGCGTACTTCTCAGATGTGAAAGACAGTCACAACATACGGCAACGGCGCAATCTCCTGCTTCGTTGAGTACTCCTCCGGGTGGCGGGCAGCTGGGTGGTGGACTCATCACATCTTCAGGGTCGATATACAGACGTATTGTATCCTGGGTATAACAATAAAAATATCCGAATATATCGTCATCAGGGTCATTTGGGTTGGTCAGGTTTGTGGATATCCTGCCCGCAGGAGGTTCAAACATGTTTCCCGATCGTTCAATTAATAACTTCACCTGCCTCCAGTACTCGAAAGCCCCGGCAGAAATAGATTGCTGATACACGTTTACATACATCCCCTCACCAAATGCCGAAGTGATGGTACTCTCATAAACGGTAAACTCGTCCACCCTATCAGTCGTGCGATCATTTCCATCGACGACCTGAAGGTTTGCACCTACCACATTCTCAGTGAGATAGCACACTTTGATTGGGTCAAACAGACCAGGCGGTGAATCTGTCACCCGGTATGTTCGCTCCACATCCCACTTCAATCGCGCCCGGTCTTCCATTCCCGGTATGTCGGTTGAAGTATACACCTGAACACGCACTTTGTCTTTAGTCGACAAACTGCCGTCTGCGGCCACAACAGTCGCTTCAAAAACTTCCATGCTCAGGCTATCAGGCACAGGCAACTCATATAATGGCTCATAGTTTGTAAAATACTCACGTCCATCTCTTGTCACTACGTGGAGTTGATAACTCTTGCCAAATTCCACGCTGAAATCGGGAGATCCATCAGGTATTTCAATTCTATATCTACCCAGTCCGGCCTCTGGAATCTTCAGTATCACGCCATTCTCGTCCATCACCTCCACGAGTCTCACATTGACAGGCTTTAATGTATTTGATGTAAAATCAAATAATTCAGATACTAAAACAAATATGACGGAAGGTGTACTTTTTATAATACTACCCTGAATCACAAGCGCGTCCTCCACTCCCGGAGGAGCGGGCAGATCGATTTGATCCAGGCAGCTGTACTGACCAATCGCAAGGATTACTGCAGTCGAAATTATCGCAGCCTTCAAAATATTTTTTATAGAAAATCTCATCATTATCTTCATCTCCAATGCTATAAAAATTCAAAATTGAGTGTAAATGCAGGAAGGGCGCTGCCCAAAATAGACAACTGATTGGCCTGTACTTGCTTAAATGCCGCTTGCGTGTAGAATACGCTAAAGGCATTTCGTCGACCATATACATTGTAAATAGAAAAGGTCCAGCTCGTCTGTATTTTTTTATCCTTCTTATATCCCTTACCAACAGTGTACGCGATGTCAAGGCGATGATAAGCCGGAATTCTCAGTGCATTTCGCAGCGTATAAGCTGGTACGACAAGGCCTTCCACTGTGGCATAGGTTCCTACAGGAGGTGATGTCGGGCGTCCCGTACTGTAATTAAAATTAAATGTGAGCGTGTTTCTGCGATTTGGCTGATAATTTAATACAAACGAAAACACATGTTTTTTGTCAAAATTACTGAGGTACCAATTTCCATTATTGATCCCCTCTACCTGACGCTCAGATCTGGAGAGTGTATAGCTCATCCAACCATTTAATTCGCCCTCCTTCTTTTTGATACTAAACTCTGCACCATAAGTCCGTCCGATACCCGGCAGCAACTCTGTTTCGAGGTGAGGATTCATCACAAGTTCCGCAAAGTCTTTGTAATCAAATAAGGCATCTATATATCTGCCATAGACCTCAAAGGAGGTTTCCCATAGATTGTCCTTAAAGTTTTTAAACAAGCCTGCAGACAGGTTGTGTGACCTTTGTGGCTGGATATACTGTGTGCTCAATTGCCATTGACTGGTTGGTGTTGGAGAATCAGAATTGAATATTTGATTGATAAATTGAGCGGTCCTGCTGTATCCTGCCTTAATCGACGTGCTCGTTGACAACTTATATCTGAGTGAAAGGCGGGGTTCGATGCTATTGTAAGATACTATCGTACCTGATCCATGCATCGTACTATCCACGATCTCAGTGTCATCCGGACTCTCCGGATCCTCATACTCAAACACAGTTTTAGGTCCGGTAAATCTGTAATTCACAAATCGTAAACCACCATTGATGTGAAAGCGTGTAGATATATCGTATTCCGCTTGTATATATACTGCCGCTTCATTTGCCTGCTCCTGTTCCAGAGTTGCCGGAATGACGACAGAATTTTCATCTAATGGTTCTTGCGTACCAGGATTTACCTTGTACCAAATAGACTCAATACCCGCATCAACCCGAAGATCTTTATTGGCCTGATAAGTGACTTTATCCCTGACCTTTAGATATTGAATGTCGCTGTCAAGACTTGATGCATTTGTGCCCTGATAATCAAACTGTGTACTATTATATTGACTTCCAGTGATAGAGAAGTTATTGTACCATTTGTCATTTAAAATAGTCTTATAAATGGCCTGGGCGAGGAATGTCTCGTACGCAAAGCCAAACTCCCGATTAAAATCAAACTCATCCGCCGATGCATACCCTGAGACAATCAATGTATTCTTCTCATTAATTCTCGTGCTGAGTCTTGCGTTAACATCGTAAAAGAAGACGTGACTATTCTGTACTTCAGGTGGCTTCATCTGTTTGAGCAACCAATCCGCATGAGATACTCTACCACCAGCAATAATTGACATTTTGTCCTTAATGATTGGCCCTTCAAACGATAACCTACTTGATACTGGCCCTATACCACCTTTCAGTGACCAGTCACCATAATTCCCGTCCCGCATTTCGATATCCATCACTGCAGCGAGTCGCCCTCCGTATTCTGCAGGCATATTCCCTTTGTATAAATCGACGCGTCCGATAAGGTCTGCATTAAAAGCACTGTAAAATCCCAATGCATGAGATGAGTTCATAAACATCCCGTTGTCCTGCATGATGAGGTTTTGATCGACATCACCACCTCGCACATTAAATCCGGTAGCGCCCTCCCCTATGGTGCTCACTCCGGGATACAGCAGAAGGCTTTGCACCACATCTGCTTCACCAAAAAAAGTAGGCAGCTTCTTAATGCTTTTAACATCAAGAGTAGCCACACCGATCTGGCCTCCTTCGATACTGGCATCTGGTGCATCGGCTTTCACGGTCACTTCCTCAAGTTGTACCGCTGATCTTTCTAAAATGATATCCACATTGCCATCAGAAAATATCTTCAACTCCCGTATGTACGTTTCAAATCCAATATAACGGATCACAAGGATATGCTCGCCAACCGGCATGGTCAGTTCAAAAGTCCCATCAATCTCACTGACTGCCCCAATATCAAGATTTGGAATTGTCACATTCGCACCAATAATCGGCTCGTTGGTTTCTTCATCAAACAGAGTGCCGACAAGCGTTGTCTGCCCACTTGCCCCAAGTTGACTGATATCTCCTATCACCAAAGTCGTTTCACCAGAAGTACCGGCTGGCTCATTGATAGAACTTTCCAGAGCCTGATAGTAATCAGCGCCAAAGTCTTGCTCCATCACATACTTCGGTGCAATCACTACGATGTAATCACGATATGAAATATACCCGAGAAGACTCTGCCCAAGCAATTTGTCCATGACCTCGGTGAGAGATGCCCCGTCAAAAGACAATCCGGTTGGTTCTTTTGGCAGGATCGACATGTCGTAATAAAAAGTAAGCGGATACTGGTCCGATAGTGACGTAAGCACCTCAGATATCGTGTTGTCTGCGAAGTCTCCGGAAATCTCAAGAGTCTGGTCTGACTGTGCAATAGCACTGAAAGTCAATAGCATAGCGGCTAAAAAACCGCATAATCGCTCAGGGGTATTGCCCATAGGTGAGCTGCAATTTGAGAGTTACAAAAATGAATCCAGCGTAATTGTCCTAGCAAAAACGTCCAAATATAAGTTTTCGTGACTCTTGGAAGGTGTTAAAATGTCATTTTGACGTCTACACGGGCTTTGCCCCATGCGAAAACCAACTTTTACCTGCCTTGCAACTAGCTTAATGTCAAGCATTATCGACCAGATACAGTGTATCCGTCGCAATCACCTACTCAAACGTCCGCATATAGTTCACCACGGCCCAGGCCTCTGTCTGCGACATCTTTTTATCAAATGCAGGCATGTCATCTCTGCCGATCCATGTTTTGTAAAATAGGGAACCGTCTGACTGAGCATGGAATTCCTCCTCAGTAAAATCACCTGATGGTGTATCCAGTTTCTCGGCTTTAGGACCGTCTCCAAGACCTTCTTTCCCATGACAAGACTTACAATGCAACGAGTACATGTCTTTGCCCAAGCCAAGCTGACCGCTGATGGGATTGTCCATATTGAGAAATTTTTCCGGAACTACCCAGGGATTATCCTGTTCTTCGATCTCAGAAAATGACTGAGTCACGACAGCTACGAGTGCGAGTACGGCACAAAATGCCAATCCTTTTAACATATTCAGTTTCATATCAATTCGTTTAAATCAAGTTTGCATTGTGGACTTTGTTGCTTTCCCAATGCGGAAGATCCGCACAATATTTATTACAATATACAGAATCATTCCCCAAACTACTCCCAATACTCCATTAATAAGAATCACCAGTGCCAGCGGGGCTTTGTATTTGCCTGCCCATAACAGTCTTGCGTTAGCATTATCATTATTGATGAGAGGAATTCCCCAGGAGGTTTCCTTTTGATTTACCAGATTTCCATAATCATCATGGTCTTCAACACGAACAACTACGGTCAACAGACCTCCAATAGTGCCATTCACATTATCCGGGAATACAATCTCTACATAACCATCATCGTCAGTTTCGTTGAACTCATCTGAAACAGGCAATTCACCGAATAACCTCTCGACAAATACTTTGATGTCCAGATCATCAATTGGCACTTCCTCCCCGGTGGAATCAGTTGTGAAGCAACGCACTTTGATCAGGTTTGTCGAATCTTCTGTGACATAGTCCACGACCATCGAAGCATTCTGGACTTCTAATTTTTTCGAGTATTTCTTGAAATCAGCACTTTCCGCAATAGCAGTCTTAATGGTGATGATCCCGAAGCGAGGCAAGTCACTCACATTACCGGTAAATTGTGCAACTCCGCTCGCATCTGAGACTATCTCACCCAGATCTACATTGTATTCCTCAATTTCAGCGGCAATAGCAAACTGCACAGGTACGCCCGGTACATTCACATAGGAACGCCCCTCTTTCGTTTTAACAGTCGCTTTAATGATGTACTCCTGATCATTACTGTTATAATAATCTAATTGTATTCGTGCTTTCTTCTGCACTTGCTCTTTTTTCTGAGTAGACTTAGGTTCGTCATTCTGACCATTCAATATTACAGGACCAGAAATCAAGAATATAAACATGGCGAACAGGCCCAAAAAGAAGATCTTATATTGTTCTATCCTATTCATGATTTTCTCATTTTCTTCTCTTGCTCGTCAATGTATTCTGCAACTGGAACAATCGGAAATAGTCGTAACAAATATGTCACTATGAGCAGCATTCCGGCTAGTGTAGCGGCTGTAATAGCCCATTCTTGCCATGTAGGAATATAGTTCACCCATTCATATGGCGCTCTGTCTATCGGAATCGCAGGATGACTCAAAGCAGGTACAATAATTAAATACCATTTAAACCACGCGCCAATAACGATAAGAACAGACACCGCGAAAGCAACATATGGCTTACGTCCCTTTTTAAACATCAAAACAATCAATGGTATAACCAATCCCCCTATCTGAACTAACCAGAACATCAAAGCGTTAGATCCAAAAAAGAGTTCATTTAAATGGTCCGCTTCATTAGATTTCATTTTATATGCGGGAGAGAAATATTCATTAATATTGAAGAACAAATAAACCAGAAGCAGAAAGACCATCAGTTTTGATACATAATCAAAATGCTTGTCGGTAAAGTATTCTCCCTGATGCAGAAATTTTCGACACGCTGACATTACGATAATAAAGGTTCCCAAACCAACCACAAAAGCACCGGCAACAAAATAAGGGCCCAGGTTTGTGCTATCCCATCCTGGTTTTGTGGTAGTTGTAAAAAGTAAGGATGATACCGTACGCATTCCTATAGCTACCGGAATGATCATGACTGCCAGAATATACACTGATTGCTTTAGCAGTGACTTTTGCGCGCTACTTCCAGTCCAGTTAAGTGAAAAGAAGTTGTAAATCTTCAACAACCATTTAGGCAGTTTATCATCCTTGCGATAAATTGCAATGTCCGGAATCAAAGGAAGAAACAGGAGTAGAAAACTGAGAGCCATATAAGTCGTGATGACCATGACGTCCCATGTGATAGGAGATTGCATTCTGGCGTGAAATATCACATTCAGCATCCTGTCAGGACGCCCCATATCAACCACAATAGCCAGACCGGCCATTAGAATCGCCGCCAACGCAATAATCTCTGAAATTCTGGTAAGAGGTGTGCGCCATGAAACTCCTGATAATTTGAGTACGGCTGTGATTAGTGATCCAACCAGACTCACCGCAACAAAAAAGACAAAATTTGCAATGTAGATGCCCCAGGTTGTATAATCCCTTAACCCTGTAATCACCAAACCATCCTGCAGCTGCCTGATATAAGCATACACACCTATTGCACATACAGTCAGTAAAAGTCCAATCCACATCTTGGCCAATTTTGTGAATGGTTTTGGCCTCAGATCATTAATTACCTTTTCGCGTATACTACTCATGAGCTGAATCTTTTGTGTACTCATCATCTTCAAACTTGAATTGACGATCGACAGGCGGTAAAAAATATACTCTTGGTTTTGTGCCCAGATCCTCCAGGAATCTATATCCCGATTTATCTTTGAGCAACCCGGTAAGGCTTACTGTTTCTGTGCCGTTGGTCACTGAATCCTCATTTTCATCACCAAAGTAGAACACCCCATTTGGACATGCATCGATGCATGATGGCAATTTTCCGGCGCGAATCATATCCGGACAGAAATCACATTTGGAAACAGTTCCGATTTTGGGCGGACAACTGGTCTCGGGCGAATAAGGTTGATTAGCCACTTCGAGCGGAAGTATTGGTTCGGACCAATCAAAAACCCTCGCCGAGTATGGACAAGCTACCATACAAAACCGGCAACCGACACACCGTTCGTTATCAATCAGTACAATTCCGTCAGTCCTTTTATATGTGGCATCCACAGGGCACACTTTTACACATGGCGGATGATCACAATGAAAGCACAGTGTTGGCTGCCAATAAGGTGCACCCAGATCATTGTCCTGCATCTTTACAACTTTCAACCATTCCTTTTCAGGAGTCAAATAGTGCATTGCGGAACAAGCATCAACACATTTTCGAGCATTATTACAACGGGCAAGATCGATCACCATGACAAACTTCCGGTTTTCGATTCCCTGCCGGGCTTCCATCGGACTGATAAAGGGTATTTCCTTGAGATATGCCTTGTCTATCACAACTATCTCGCCGTCCTGGGAAAGGAGTTCTACTACTTCGCCAGTTTCTTTGACATCACCGTCATCACATCCAAAAAGCGTTGAAGCCATAACAGCTGCTGCTGCCGTGGTGGCGCCTTTTTTCAGGAACTCACGCCTGTTTGCGGTTTCTATTTTGCCTGTGGTATGCTTTTCCATCTCAACCTTTTTT
>QMOR01000041.1 GCA_003648285.1 Bacteroidota bacterium | reverse complement strand
TGAGTAAGGCCGGGCGGCCCTTTTGCCCTGTTTTTGACGCTACATTCTTATTCATGTTCGTCTTTTTTATTGGACGCAAAAGTTACCATCTATAGTGCAGAAATGTGTACGATTATCCTCATGTCGAGGACTGATTCAGATCACTGAACCGATCGCTTTCGCAATCGTTGATTTTGAAGTCTCAGACCCGTAAAAAAAACAAGAATTCTGGCCCTGTCACTATCGCGATAGCCATACTCAGGGATTGAGGTCCGATAGCTCACCCAGCTGTTGGAGATACCCCAATGTCTTTCTTGCTTCTTCCTCATCAATGATACTCAGGGCGACACCAACGTGCACCAGGACATAATCTCCAACTTGCGCATCGGTTACCATGGACAGATTGACTTCCTTTATCAATCCTCCAAATGACACCTTCCCACTCCGGAATACATCATCCAGTTCTTTTTCAATTGACTCAATTTTACCCGGTACTGCCAGACACATTGTGGTTTATTTATTTATTCTTTTAAACAAGGGCCTGTTGTTTTAGCCAGGCATACCAATTATCCAATCCATCCCCTTTTGTCGCCGACAGTTCGATAAATTTGAGATTATGATTAACCCTGAGCGCTAATTCTTTTGCCTTTTCAACATCGAAATCAACATAGGGCAGAAGGTCAGTTTTATTGATAATACAAAGGTCTGAAGTGTGAAACATTTCAGGGTACTTAATGGCTTTATCCGTTCCCTCGGTCACACTCATGATCACAACACGCTTTTTTTCACCGAGATCAAACATCGCCGGACAAACAAGGTTTCCCACATTTTCGATAAACAGGAATGACTCCTTCTGTGGCTGAAGATTCTGTACAGCCTGGTGGATCATCTGTGCATCGAGATGGCACATTTTACCGGTATTGATCTGAATCACCGGGACATTGCATTTTGCGATTCTATCTGCATCATTAGACGTCTGCTGATCTCCTTCGATCACACACATCTTAAATTCGGAGGCCAAATCACCTAGTGTCTTCTCGAGCAGTGTTGTTTTTCCCGAGCCCGGTGAGCTCACAAAATTGAGGGCCGTGATTGACAGTGCTTCAAAGTATCCACGATTGCGCTCTGCAAGCCTTGTATTATTGAAAAGAATATCCTGTTCAATTTCGATCATCCGGCCAGATAAATGCGTGGCGGGGTGGATGTGACCATCATTGGTGTGGGTGTGCGTATGGCCATCATGAGTGTGGGTGTGACCATTATCAATGCGGGTGTGATCTTCATCTTCATTATGAAGGTGATGTGCTTGTGTATTTTCATGATGTGGGTGCCGGTGCAATACCGTCTCTTCATGAGGGTGATAGAACACAGGCTTTTCTCCCGGTTTCGTCATCGTGATATGCGCATCATTTCCACAGCCGCAGGTTGAACACATTTCCTATTTATTTTAATTGACAATAAGAGACTTCACTCTCAACTCTTTTCCTTTTACAATATGCATCAGGTATTGATGGCAGTGCGGGCAGGGTTCAAAAAGGTTCTTTACGTAATATCGCTTCTCGCACTCAAGGCATTCTGCCTCACCCGGCACTTTATCAATTACATACTCCGCATTCTCCAATACTGTATTGACCGTTGCAGACTGCCAGGCAAACTCAAGGGCTGGCCAATCTATACCGGCGAGCTCCCCGATTTCCAGGTTGATCTGTTGGACAGATTCAGCGCCATGTGCCAAAGCCTGCTGTTCTGCCAGATCGATGATTCCCATGACAATTGACAGCTCATGCATCGTCGTGCCGTTATTTCTGCTTGTTCATTCGTGAACCTATACGTACAACTCCACGTACAATTTTTTTATACCAAACGGCCATTGAAACAATGATCAATCCGACAACTGCGAGCAATAAATGCTCTGGCGAAAACAGGTAGTGCCACAAATTACTCTCGATTGCCGTATGGCCACCGTGTGCCATAGCGCTTGTACTCAGAAGAATACACCAAGTCCCAATAATCAAACTCTTATGCATTTTAAACAATATTGATTACGGGAATATCCGTGTATCTGGTGTCCTAATATATGAGGTCTATCACTATTTGCAGTGACGATTATCATATCGCAAAACGAGGATGAGAAGGCACAATGTGCGCAATTGACCCGTGAAAACCGGAGTGCAGTAAGTTTGTCTGTCTACCTGATTTTAAGCTCTTCAGGATTCGATTTCGTCAAATACCTTGCTATAGAGGATCGGATGTGGATACTCGCGTGTGAGCGTATGTCTGATCACATCGAATGCGGTAATGACCCCTTTCAATTCATGGCGTAGATTCACGACTGGAATCGTCTTGAACCGACGGTCCATAAACAACTCGGCGGCTGTCCCTACTTTATCTTTTGGCGTAATGACAAGCACTTTTTTCGTCATGAGGTCTCCGACAGTCAGACCATCTACATGATCGGATTCATTGGAGTATTTCCACATATCATATGCTGTGATCATCCCGACGAGGACCTTGCCTTCCACGACCGGTATCTGCTGGATGCGCGTTTCGAAAATCAAGCGTGTGACGTGTTCGATTGAATCTGTTGGAGTGACCGTAACGCAGTCTTTGGTCATTATTCGGCGTACTTCTTCATTGAGCATAATGCAACGTTTTGGGAGGTTTCAAGTAGAGTAATGTACTGATTATGTTGCAGACGGTCAAAATTTACATAGGATATGTGTCAAAATTCACTATTCAACCTTTTATTCTCATGTGAATGTAATGGCGCAGGGAATGAACATAATATAAGCCAATGGATGTTTTTCTCTTTCAAACCATAAATGAAAGGCTTCAATCTATCGACACAAAAAACACGGTTTGGAGTTCACTTACAAAAATCACGAAAGAATTGTCACTGGATCTGTACCTGGCATGCGTCATAGGAAAATCGAACAACTTCCTGATGGGCTGGAAGGTTAGACCATCGAAAAGCCTTGTTGTCCCAAGAACAACACTTCCATCAATGTTTGCGCTCAGAATATCTTCAGTAAACTTGCCCAACTCATTGGTAAAATCAGTAGCCAAAATCTTACGTCTGTCATAAAACAGGTAATCACCATCTCCTGATAAACAGATCCTCCGGCTCGGATGACGCGTGTAATTCTTCTCTTCCTTCACCACCATTGTACTATCCACGACCTCAATCCTCCAAAGTTTATTATCCGACAGTCCTGATTCGCCAATGTATAGTGTTGTTCTCTCAGGGTTACTCACAAGTGAGGGCTCATATATATTCTTATCCATGTCATATATGAGATCGCCATTTACTCCGCTGCACAAGTTAACCTCGCTCCACTGATCTTCACCGGCATAAGCAAGAAAGCCTCCTGCCATGTACTCCAGTTTAAACAATTCTCCTCCGGTAAACCCTACAAACTCAATCTCAAATGATCTTGTTAGCTGAAGCAGATCCAAATCAAACACTTGAACTTCATTATTCCCCCAGTGTGCAACATACAATTCGCTGTTGTCGAGACTGATGCTTAAATCAGATGGCTGAGGTCCGACGTTGATCGTTTTATAGATCGTTCTTGTCTCGGTTTCGGCGACTATCAACGCATCCCCTTCTCTGTCGAGCATGTATAGATAGGGTCTTACAGGGTCGAGAACCATCGCATGAATATTCGTGCCAAGTTTTAAATTTGGTCCTATATACACTTCAGATACGGTCGGGCTTCTTGTTGTATCACCAGAGCTATATTCGACACTAAGATTATAACGGTACTCAACGCCGACTTCGACCTCTGTGTCAAGGAACTCCAGCTCGTTGATATCATCGCTCTCAAATACCAATTTTAGAATTCCGAGTCTCCAGATTCTATATGATTTAAACATCGGTTCTATTGATTTCATCCAGGAGATTTTCAGGCCCGGAGGGGTATCAACTATTGAGTCGATTGCAGTTATTGCAAGTGGGTGTGTGATCAAGATGTTAATAATCGCACTGGCAGTGTTGCCCTCAGTATCCGTAACAATTACTTCAATAGCATGCTGTCCAATTGAAAGCTCACTATATGTGAATTTTATTCTCCCTTCCTCATTGGCAGGCTTGTGAGTGGCAAATACATCATCGATGTTGCTAATCCATTGCACTGTCAGCTCTGTAGTTTCATCACGATAGTCACTCACTTCGCATTCAAATTCCACACTGTGATTTTCAAGAAATTCAATTCCATCTATTGGCTTAAAAATCTTGATATACGGACCCGAGTCGAGTTCATCTAATCTGTCTATAAGCGTTTCACATGAACTGAGGACAGCGGCAAAATAAATACAAAGGACTAAATATCTCATTGTGTAAATGATCCGATCAGCGGGGGTGAATAAAAGGCATAAATCAATTCAAGTTAATTCCGACAGACAAATAGAACGTCCACACATAATCCAAATTTCCGTATTTTTCAAATTCTGTGCCGATTTCACAAGACAATATTTTTTTTCCAATAGGGATTTCAACCCCACCTGCAATAAAGGGGAGAAATGATATGTCGCTAAAATTTTCAATCTCTCCAAAATCGATATCGAAGCCATCTGCATTCTCAACTAATCGCAGAAATGTATCGTCGTTATATAATAATAGATTTATTCCGACACCCAATTGTACATAAGGAGAATATGTTCTTTTGACATCGATCAGTTTTATTCCTGTACGGTATTGTGCAAACAGGCTGTATATCTCAATTGCATTTTGAAAATGCGCATAAGAATTATCATTAGCAAGTATATTGTTTATGAGCCGCAATTCGTTCTGCCACGTGATACGCCCATCCGTCTTGATAGGCATATCATGTGAGGCAAATACGCCATATCCAAATGACCAATATGTCTTGTCATTACGAACATATGACTCCTGTCCCTCATTGTCTCCTGCAAATGACAGTGCTTTAGCAGAAGTAAATACACCTGCACTAAATCCTGAAATTGGAAAACGCTGATATGTCTGCTCATTGGCGTATCTGACCAGTCGTTTAAGTGTAGATGAACCGTGCTTATAGGTTGAGCGATTTTCTGGAAACACTCTCATGGTATCCAAATGGCTGGCAAATAGTCTCTTGATATCCCCAAACGCCTCAGGTACTTCTTCAATATCTCCAGCACTTAAAATAAAATACGAATCAGAAGCCTTGTGACCGAAAAGAACAAGTTCGCCTGACTCTATCTCTTTCAACCATGTGCGACTATGCTCATTGGGTCTTATTGATTCTACAGAGCGCAATACTTCTCCACGCCTTCTGCGGACTGCCAAAGCCGAATATGCTGAGACAGACTCCATATTTTTGCAAGTGTCGCACCTGAAATCGACCTCGTATCCACTATTTCGCGCATGAATCAACACGGTTCCTATCGTCAGACTAGAATCTCTCCACATGACATAGTCATTTTGTGCATACGGATCAGACTGGACAAGAACAACCAAAGCGAGAGCAAACATCATCGCCCAATACCATTGGTTTTTTATTCTGTGTGTGGAAATCATCCAAATATTCTTTAGGGCCTTGTATAGTTCGCAAGGAACATTGAGTCACAAAGTATTAAATAATGTGATTTATCCCGACGGATAACCGGCATGTTTATTACAAGAATAAAAGTCAGGCATAGGTTGCCCACTTTTATACTGCACTTAATGTCAAGTGTCTTGTGTAAAAATCCACCCTCATTTCACAAACACCCCGAAGACACCATGAATCCGTTGACCAGCAACCGATACATAATAGATCCCAGCTGCCAGCTGAGACACATCTACTTCGCCATGTACTCCGTCATACTTGACTTTCGCAACCGGCCTGCCATCTGTGGAGAACATAGTGAGAATCCCTCGATCCGACTCCTCCAAAAGGACGGTCAGCATCTGGTTGTTGATGAGATATGTAAACTGGTTTTGCAAAGGCTCTGCTTCATTGGTACTGACGGTACACGAAGGCTCT
Organism: Bacteroidota bacterium; assembly: GCA_003648285.1. GTDB lineage: Bacteria > Bacteroidota > Bacteroidia > Chitinophagales > Saprospiraceae > B8-G4. Next base: position 7,712 of record QMOR01000041.1, on the reverse strand, counting down.
TCGCGGTAGAAGAACAGCGAAAGCTCACGGGTATCCTCGGTTCCATCAATTAGCCTTCCCACATTAAGACCTTCAACGATACGATCACACTCGTCAAACGTAGACTGGATGTATTCAACATTGACCAATCCACTATCTCCCTCTACATACTTTTCCTCAAATTCTTTATCCTCTGTGGATGTAAAATCCCAGTAATAATCGAGCATATATCCCCCTGAGTTATCGTCATAATAGTAGACAGTTTCTGTATACATATCCGGTGAAGGATACTTGTACGTTGTGGAATCCTTACCAACAATTGTGGTGAGCCAGTCTGAATACAATATGTTGCGTACAAAGGCAAGCGTTTCGTCCCCATTGTAGCTGTAGTCAGTTACTGCTGAGCCGCCCATCACTCCATAGTCAAAGGAAAACGAGATCTGCTGTGTGAGCTGCTCCATGTCATTGTAGCTGAAAACGATAGAATCCTGAGTAGAAATCCCATCACCCGTGATCGTTGCGATAAGCCTCTCTTCTTCGTCATAATAGTTTTGCTGCACAGTAGAAAAGAATGGGAGACCATAGAAGTAAATGGTAAACTCCGCATAATCCAGTTTTCCAAATGCGTTTGCGAAATAGTATGACGATAAAAAGAGTGTATACTCCTGTGTCGCATCGTCATATGTATATGCAAACAAGGAATCAGCCGGAATAACTGTACCATCCTCAGGGTCCTCATCTATTCCAATGTTCGCATTGAATACCTCAATTTTCTGGGCTGGCAGATAAGTCTCCGCCACACCATCATATAAATCCTGAACGAGGGCCCAGTTTGTTTTGCCATCGACTTCTTCCGTGATGAGTTCAGATCTTGATGTACTGTCATATGCCATACCCTCGTAATTCCAGGAGAGAGTGTACCCGAGATAATCGATTTGTGAGGTCACACTTGAGGAGCGCAGCTGAGACTGAGCGGGAGAATGAGCGGAGAATAATCTGAACAGTTTGTCCACCTTCGAAATATCAGTGATGTCTTCAAGATTTAGCAGGTTGGACTGACCGATGACTGGCACAGTCACCAGAGCCAGTAGAGCGATCAATAGGTTAGGTAGTATGGATTTTATCACGGCAACAGAGGTTTTGTTAAAAAATCAAATGCATGTCTGCGGGATAAGTTAGCAACTTATGTTACAATAAGCCTCCCGTTGATCTAAAACCTGGACAACACACGCACAAAACAACTCAGAAACAAGGTGATTTGGTGCGCTTCGGCAATGCAAACGACGCACTGTTTAAAACTTATTTGAAGAAGGCAAGATAGCTCCATCAAAACCTGGTGTATTAGAGATTTATTGGCCCTAAATGCTTATCTTCTGCATCGGTCTTCATTGGTTCAATTTCAACTGACGAAATATGGGGGCATATCGTACCACTACCCTGAATATGGTCCTTTCAATTGGCTATATTTTCCTGTTAGCAATGGTATGTCCTGACCTTACTGCACAAGACCGGCACATCACTGACAGTCTGACTCTTATTCTTAATTCGGCACAGGAAGACACAAATAAGGTACACGTACTGCGCGAGTTATTTTGGGAGTACAAGCGTTCCGATCCGGAAAAAGCAAAAGATTATATAGATCAAAGCCTGCAGCTTGCAAACGATCTCAAATTTGAACTTGGCATCGCAAAAGCCAAATACTCTCTCAGTGGATACTATCATGTCAAGGCTGATTTTACAAGGGAGCAAATGCTTCTCCTTGAGGCAAAACAGACATTCGAAAAACTGGGCGATAGCATGATGAGTTATGCATGTCTGCTGGACATCGGAAATCTATATCAGGCCCAACGGAAATACGCAGAAGCCGCAGAATATATCTTACAAGCCGTAAGTGGCTTTGAAAAACTCGGAAATGATCGAAGCCTCGCGAGAGCCTACAATACGTTGGGCATCCTGTATTATGGTCAGGAGAAATATACTGATGCGCTGGATGCCTATAGCAATGCGCTGCAAATGTGCATTAACGTTGACCTCAAACAAGGCATTGCCGTCTGTTCAGGCAATATCGCTACGGTCTTATTTAAATTAAAAAGGTATGATGAGGCACTCACGCATTTCGAGAGTACGCTACTCTACCAGCAAGACTTAAATGACCGGGTCGGTATTGTAAAAACGTATAATAATATTGGCATGCTCCATCATGAGCTGGGTGCGTACGAGAAAGCGCTGAATTTTCATACCAAAGCCCTGGCTCTTTATTCTGAACTGGATTACTCAGAGGGAATTGCAATTGCCCACCTCAACATCGGGCTCGATCTCACCCACCTGGACAATCCAACTATGGCCATAGATCACTATCATCAAAGTATTGAATTTGCCAGAGAGTACGGATTCAGAGAGACCCTGGTAAAGGCATATGGAAATTTGTCCGATGTCTATGCCTCAATTTTACAATTTGAAAACGCATACACATATGCAACACTTTATAAAGAGCAGAGTGATAGTCTTCAGAAAGATCTCAACGCAGAAAAAGTATTGGAATTACAAACGCGATATCAAACTGAGGAAAAGGTAAAACAAATAGCTCTCCTCAACAGGGACAATGAACTAAACGAACTTAAACTCAGGAGAAACAGAAATTTCAATTACATCGGCATGGCTTTCACAGCCCTGGGCATTCTGCTTGCCTACTTTCTATTTCGAAACTACCGGCACAGACGGTCTGTCAGTGAAATGCGGGCAAGGCGTGAGTCCGACCGGAAACTCATCGCAATGGAACAACGCCTGTTAACAACTGTCATCATAACTGAAGAAAAGGAGAGAAAACGATTTGCAGCAGATCTCCACGACGAAATGGGGCCGTTGCTATCGAGCATCATGCTTTATCTACAGGACATACCCGAGGTCTCCGGACAGGAACAAAGCGAAATGATCGAATATACCCAGGAACTAGTGGATCAGGCCATTCGCGAAATAAGAGATATTTCAAATAATATCATGCCCGGTGCGATATCTGAAAAGGGACTTAACCGTGCCTTGAAGACGTTCTGTGAAAAGATAGAACGCACAAAGGCAATCCTGGTAAATTTTAATGACAATACAACCGGGGTGCAATTAAAAGCCGGTGTTGAAGTTGTGCTGTACAGGGTTCTCATTGAATTGATCAATAATACGCTCAAACACGCCCAGGCACATCATATCGAAATCACATTTACCGAAAAAGAGGATACAATTGTGATCAGATATATGGATGATGGTATAGGATTTGATCCGGAAGAAATCAGCAAGATCGACGGACATGGCATGGGCTTAATAAACATCCGCGACAGAATCGCATCGTTGAACGGCAAACTGGATATGAAAAGTAAAAGCGGCGAAGGCACTGAAATTCACATTATTGTAGGTATATCGTAATGCATAAACAAAATACCAAAGGCATAGAAATCATTATCGTTGATGATCATGCTATTTTCCGAAAAGGACTTCGTTCGATCCTCAACAGGATGGAAGATATCACGGTTATCGCTGAAGCTGAAAACGGCCGGGACTTTATCAAACTTCTTGCAATCCACAATCCTGACCTTGTGTTTATGGATGTGCGTATGCCGGTAATGGATGGTATTGAAGCGACAAGGTCGGGATTAAAGATACAACCCGGACTGAAGATTCTTGCGCTATCCATGTTTGGCGAGGAAGAATACTTGCAAGACATGATTGAAGCCGGCGTTGCTGGTTTTTTACTAAAAAATGTCAGGAAAGCAGAGTTTCAACTGGCAATTAAGCGCATACTTGAAGGGAAGAATTACTATTCGATGGAGTTGATCCCCTTTTTTACAAATAAATTTATTGCCAAGGCAAAGAGAAATGTCTCCGAGAGTCACTTCACACCCCGGGAGCTTGAAATACTCCAATATATTGCCAAAGGATTGACAAGCCAGGAAATTGCTGATGCCCTTTTTATCAGCAGGCGCACGGTAGAAGGGCACAAGGCAAATCTCATTGAGAAGACAGGCTCAAATAATATCCTCAACCTATTGATCTACGCGATCAAACACGATCTCGTCAAACTCTGATCATCTCTCTCGCAATTGAGAAGAAGGAGAGTTACAGTGCAATTGCCCCAGTGTCACATCCACGTAAAAATACCTGCTCCATTCAGGTATAAATACGATTACATCTCTCTGTTCCAGCCACTATATTGCAAGTGCCGATCGACATCTGCCCGGTTGGTCTTTCGGGCGTCTTAAAAGAAGGATCCCTTGTAGTCATCATACATCCGAAGGATGTCGGCAGCGAAGTTGTATTGATTTTCAAAGTAAAGAACATGCAGCTTTTCAGGTGACGGATACAACTCATATTCTCTCAATAGTATAAAACACAGAACCCATGCAAGAACGCATCGCAACCAGAACAACAGGTGGACTCTCAGTCGCGACTTTATTATTTGCATTGCTCATGACCGGACTATCAATCAATATGCCGGCACAGAGCGTAGGTATTAACAATGATGGATCCGCACCCAACAGCAAGGCAATACTCGACATCAAATCCACGACGATGGGATTGCTGATACCGCGTATGAAAACCAGTCAGCGGACCGTTTTTGGGAGCACCCTGACGACTATGGAGGCTGGTATGCTTATATATGATACCGACGAAAAGTGCTGTTACTTTTGGGATGGCGCCGAATTCAAAGAGGTGAAAACCGGTGTTTTTACTGTCCTGGAAGACCTGGACGGAGACACAAAGGTTCAGGTGGAAGAGAACCCGGATGAGGATGTGATACGATTTGATGTGGGTGGTACGGAGCGATGGGTTATGGATTCGACGCGTCTTGAGCCCAGAAACTCTGGCGCATCCGTATTTATTGGAGAAGGCGCAGGGAATAGTGATGACCTGACTGACAACCGCAATATCGCCATCGGAACCGCAACATTGTACAATAATCGCACTGGCGATGAAAACACAGCGGTGGGATACAAGGCTTTGTCGTCAGATACGACCGGATCCAATAATGTCGCTTTGGGATCATTTGCGTTGTATCACAATACAGATCGCAGTAGCCTGGTAGCGATTGGTGACTCCGCATTATTCAATAATGGTCTTGATGTGATGTTTCACTCTGAGGCAAGGAGCAACACCGCTGTCGGATCAAAATCACTCCTTGCCAATACCACTGGTTACGCCAACACGGCAGTTGGCGAAAGGTCATTGAAAAAAAATACTTCCGGCCGTCTCAATACTGCAGTCGGTACGAATGCTCTCAACGATAACTACTCAGGGCACAGGAACACTGCTATTGGCAACGGGTCGCTTGCATTTCACGTCAGTGGGGATTTCAATACAGCATTGGGCAACGCTGCTCTGTTTTTTAATCATTCAGGTGACAAGAATACTGCCGTTGGTACGTACGCCTCGTTCAAGTCCCAAACTGGCACAGACAACACTGCGATTGGCTACAACTCCCTCTATAGTGATACCATAGGTACAGCAAATGTGGCAATTGGATCTCATGCGCTTTATTCCAACAGATACATAAGTAACCTTGTAGCGATTGGTGACTCTGCCCTGTTTTACAACGCCAAGGAAGATAACACTCATCCTTACTACAGTGCCGGAAATACAGCCGTGGGTGCCGGGGCAATGCTCAATAATACAACTGGTTATTACAATACAGCTCTGGGTTTTCAGGCCCTATACAGTAATACTAATGGTACGCTCAATACTGCTCTTGGCTGGAACGCACTTCACTCCAACAATGGCAGAAATAATACTGCACTTGGATATCGCGCTCTGGCCTCTGCAATTGATGTCACAGGCAATACCGCCGTAGGTACTGCTGCTCTGTTATTACATAAGACTGGTGACAGGAACACTGCGGTTGGAACGAGCTCATTGTATGCGTCTAAATCAGCCACAGATAACACTGCAGTCGGGTACCGCACACTCTTCCGTGATACAGCAGGTACAGCAAACGTGGCTATTGGATCACATGCACTTTTTTCTAATAGAAGCCGAAGCAATCTTGTCGCAATTGGAGACTCTGCATTATACAATAATGCAAGCAGTGATGGTGCTTTATTCTACCAGGGTGCCGCAAATACAGCCGTTGGTTCCGGGGCAATGCTCAATAATACGATAGGATATTACAATACCGCTCTGGGTTTTCATGCCCTGTATGACAATACTTCTGGGCAGCACAATACTGCCATCGGAAGGGAGGCCCTTTATTCGAACAATGGCGGTCAGAATACTGCCCTTGGCTACCGGGCTCTCTACTCCAAGGATGCGGGAATATCCAACACCGTGTTGGGTGCATTTGCCGAATACAACCTGACAAGCGGTCAATACAATACGATCATTGGAGCATACGCAGACTATTTTAATATCAACGGAGAAAAAAACACGATCATCGGGTATGAAGCCGGTAAGAACACCGGTGCGCATGGCAAAGACGGCAATGTGTTTATCGGTTACAAGGCTGGTTATTATGAGACCGGTGATAACAAACTCTATATAGAAAATACCATAGCTTCAAGTCCTCTGATCTACGGCGATTTTTCTACCGATCAGGTTGGAATCAATGGTCTGTTGGGAATTGGTACAGAAAATCCTTCGGTCGAGCTTGATATTGAAGGGATCACTCCAACGATCGCTCTCAATAATCTAAAAATCGCTGATTTGGGCAACTCTAATCTTGGTCTCGATGGTGATCTCGTCCCCTATGGAAACACGACATTTGATCTGGGCAATAATGCAGCTAGTGAACACTGGGATCAGGTCTGGGCAATAAGCTTCAATATATATTCAGATCTCAATACAAAAGAAAATGTCCGCGATATCCAGTACGGGCTGGATCAAATTTTGGATCTCCACCCAGTTAGCTTTGAGTACAAGGACGAGATCGAACCAATGGGCAAAGAGCATTTCGGCTTGATCGCCCAGGAAGTACAACCTATCATGCCATCGATTGTCATCACAAATGATGTGGATGTGGATCCCGTCACCGGTGAATTCATTTCCACCCCCGGGCAATATCTGGGCATGTCCTACATGGAATTAATACCTGTTCTCATAAAAAGCGTCCAGGAACTTTCAGCTCAAATCATAAATCAGCAAAACAAAATTGAAATTCTCAAGAACGAAAATGACTTAATTAAAGTACAGGTGTCAGAGATGATGAAGGAGAAGAAATCCAGTACACTTCAAAATAAATAATGTATTGGGCACGACACAGATACACGGTGTTCATATTACACGATTATAAAACCTGCAGTCATGAAAAATAATATTCCACTTCGCAACCCCCTCACATACATACTCCTGTTTGTCCTGTTTGGCATTTCAGTGAGTTTCTCTCAGGAAAACCAGAATTGTACTCTTGTTGGTACCTGGGCGGATGGTCCGTGCTATACAGCCTATCTGCAAAATGAGATTGTCCTTTTGGCCAACGGTGCATTTCTGGAAATTGTTGACATTTCGGATCCGGCCAATCCGGTTGAACTGTCGAAATACCAGACGTCTTCATTTATTTACAGCCTGACCGTAGAAGAAAATTACGCTTATATCGCAAATCAGAATGTGGGATTATTAATCCTGGATATTACTGACCTGTCAGATCCTGTAGAGGTCGGGTTTGTCGAAATCGCAGGGTTCTATTCGCAAGTTGCATTCCATAGAGACTACATCTACTTCACAACGAATGCTACAATATCCATGCGGATCATTGACGT
>QMOR01000040.1 GCA_003648285.1 Bacteroidota bacterium | reverse complement strand
GATTTCACTACGAATGACACATTGCGCTCGGTCGACCCCTGTGCGATCGCCCTGATATTTATACCATTCTCACCCAATAGCCCGAAGAGCCGTGCAGCCACACCGGGATGTTCTCTCATTCCGTCACCGACTGCGGCCATGAGTGAAAGCCCTGTTTCGAGTAAGACCTCATCTATCAATCCCCGCTCCATTTCAAACTCGAAAGTTTGTTTCAAATATCCGTGAGCTGCTATCGCATCTCCTTCTTTCAATCCGACGGTGATCGTATGCTCGGAAGACGACTGAGTAATAAAGAGCACGCTCAGATCGTGGGTGGACATCGCGGTAAACATGCGCATCGCAGTGCCGGGCACGCCTATCATGCCAGAGCCACTCACGGTGATGAGACCGATATCCGGGATGCTCGATATGCCCTTGACCGTCGATTGGGCATCTTTGCTCTCGCGTGTGATCATGGTCCCCGGATCCCCGGGCTCCAATGTGTTCTTTATATATATCGGAATCTCCGCTCGCACCAATGGCTGAATTGTGGGCGGGTAGATCACTTTCGCACCGAAAAAAGACAACTCCATCGCTTCGGCATAACTCAGCGATGCGATAGGGTGCGCCCGGCTGACCAATCGGGGATCTGCCGTCATCACGCCACTCACATCGGTCCATATCTCCAACGATGATACGGATAGCGCAAATGCGGCCAGTGCCGCAGTATAATCTGAACCGCCGCGACCCAGTGTCGACGTCCTGCCGTCTTCATCCCTCGCCACAAAACCAGGAATCACAACCACACTTGCCCGACCCTTTAAATCTGCCAGATTTGCATGCGTTGAACCAGGAATCACTTTGGCTGCAAGTAAATCCCCTTGTGTCACAATTAAATCCCGCGCATCTACACCCACGCATTCGAGACCTGAACTCTGGAAGTAACCGGCAACAATCGAGTAAGACATCAGCTCTCCCGCACAAAGGATACGTGCGCTTGTGCGAGCAGTGAGCTCGCCAACTAATTTCACACCGCGACAGATTTCCGTCAGCGCGCCGCATATGCTTTCTACACTATCTATAATTTCAGACCGGAGTTTCTCATCACGAATGAGTGACTCTGTCACTCTGAGGTGCTCTGCCTGTAATTTGTCTATGACGACATTGCAGACATCATCTCCGTTGGCCGCATTTTGTGCAAGCGCATCCAGTGTATTGGTGACACCACTAAACGCTGATACAACAACGATCAATTGATCAAATTGGGCCGCTTGTTTCACAATCTCAAACACACGACGCAACCTCTCCGGTGATCCAACCGATGTGCCTCCAAATTTCAAGACTTTCATGGAAATACTTCTTCTGTCCGGCTTTAGAATCAACTACCTATGCAGGTGCCGCTTCGAGCAGTGCCTCATCCTCGAGATATCTGAAGTCTACCTGACTCAAACTCGATACACCTTGCTCTTCCATATATACACCGTAAATGACATCCACAGCCGACATCGTCTGCTTATTGTGTGTCACGACGATAAACTGTGATTGCTCAGAAAACTTCTTGATGATCCTGTTAAACTTCTTAATATTGGCATCATCCAGTGGGGCATCCACCTCGTCAAAGATGCAAAACGGTGCAGGCTTCAACAGGTATAATGCAAAAAGCAATGCCGTGGCAGTCAGTGTTTTCTCTCCTCCTGACAATTGACTCAGAGATTTCGGACGCTTCCCTTTTGGCTTTGCGATAATCTGAATATTCGATTCCAACGGGTTCTCCGGATCTTCAAGGATCAGGTCACAACTGTCATCTTCAGTAAACAAGCTTCTGAACACCGAGATAAAATACTCCCGAACCCTGTCAAAAGATTCCAAAAATTGAGAAGTCGCGGTTTCCTCTATCTCTTTTATCGTATCCAAAAGCGATGCCTTCGCTTCATCGATATCTCTTTTTTGTTCGGTGATGGTATCAAACCGCTCTTTCATTTCCTCAAATGCCTCCAGAGCTAATGGATTTATCTCTCCGTAATTCTCAATCCTCTTTCTGAGTTTCTCAACTTTCAATTCCAATTCCTCCAGCTCGACAGACTCATCGATCTCGCGCTCTAATACTTCGTCAAGCGTCGTACTAAACTCAATTTGGAGCCGCTCGTTGACAGATGCCAGTTTGAACCGGATATCGTTATGTGATTCTTTGAGCTGATTTATGAGATACTGCGAATTTTGGCGCTCACGACTCTTGTTGCGAATCTTCTCATCGAGTGTCTGAATCTCATTGCGCACCTCAAAGTAAATCTGCTCTGCTGAATTCAATTCTGCTTCTTCAGCTTTCTTTTCAGCATAAAGATCAATCAGGGAATCATTGATCAATCCAAGATCACCTTGTATCTGACCTATGGTCTGTAACTCCTGCTCAGTTTGCTCCCGATCATGATCCACCTGCGCCTGAACCTCATCCTTGCGTTTGCTCGAGTATTTTATCTCGCGCTCAAGCGATTCCACATGATTTTTCATCTGGACATACACTAGATTGGTTTGATTGTAGGCAGCACTCGACTCGGAGTATTGCGCCATCAGGGAGGCATACCTGGCGTCAGCATCTTTCCACTGCGATGCATCTTCCCGGATCTGACGCTTTAGTTGCTCCAGTTTTTGCTTATTGATTGACATCCCGGCCTCAAGTTGCTCGATAGCCGCAGTTGTCTTTTTATGCCGACCTGCCAGATTGACCTTATTGTCTTCCAGTCTGTCTGCAAGCACTGCGCATTGCCCATGTGTATGAGATGCCTTCTGTACCTGCTTTGCTAACTCTTCAATCTCCTTGGTTGCGTCATCTGACTGGATCAGCTGCACTTGCATCACAAGGACATCGAGCTCTTCCTGCAACTCTGAGTTTTGGCTTTCGAGCTCGGCAATTTCCTTTCCCAATAATTCAAGATTCTTCGCACGCCCGAGCTTTTTCCCTTCAAAGAGGCCTACTGAACCACCACTCACAGTGTCAGGTTGGACAAACACCCCACCTGCTTCATCAACAAATGTGCAATGCTTGTAGTCCTTGCTCTTGTACAAATCATCAAATGGAGAATGCTCAGTGATATAAGCATTGCCAAACAGATGCCCTAAAAGTAATTTGTATTTATCGTCGGATTTAATAAAGTCCAAAAGTGGCTTCGCATATGGGATATCAAGACGATCTGACTCGCGCAGTTCATGCATTCTGTCAAGCACGAAAAAGCTCGCTTTTCCTTTTTGACTTGCCGATAGTAATTGTATTGCTTCAGCAGCATCACTGACATTATCTACGACGTAGTCATTGAGATGTGCTGCAAGCAAATTCTCGACCTTGGCGCGATGTTCTGCTTCACAGTATATGATATCAGACAGCAGTGGAGCCTTGACTGCCCACTTCTCCGATTTATTTAAAAACTTGATCGACTCAGGATAGCCTTCCAATTTCTCGACCATATCTTTCAACAGGTCCCGTTCGTGCATTTTAGCATCAAGGGCACGCTCTTTTCGGCGCTTGTCATCCTTCAGTACATTGATCTCTCCCTGAAGACCTTCTATCCGTTCCTTGCGCTCCCTTTCATTTTCCTGACGCTTATCGAGCTCTTTGCCTAACTGATCCATGCGATCCTGCAGGACTTTACGCTCTTCGATCTTGGACGAAAGCTCTTCCTCCACATGCGCGATTTCAGATTTGAAACCACTCACCTGACCAGACATCTGAATGATCTGAGCATTTTGAGCAGCATAAGACTTCTCTGACTCGATATACTCAGTTTCGACTTGCTTCTGACTGGAAGTCACATTGTCACGCTGTGTTTTTGCCTCTGTATAGGCTGCTTCATGATCGAGCTTGACTATTTCGGCATCGTCCAATTCTACCTTCCGGCCCTCTGTTTCCTTGGCATACCTCTGCAGCTCGTGTGCTTTAGTATTTATTTCCTGAGTAAATTCTTCAAGCTTTACGAGATTCTGCTCAATCTGACTCCTGAGCTTTTTTACCGATTGCTCAAGGAATAGCGTCTCTTGTTCTTTAAGTCCGCGGTCACTCTCGTAGCTTCTTATTTTACCTACGAGAATATTCAATTCCCTTTGCCTTGAGCTCACCGCTTTTTCCTCATCCAGATTGTCTTTTTTAATCTGTTGCAAGCGCGCTTCCTGTTTTGTCACATCCGCTTCATGCTGCCTGAGGATATCTTTTTCAGTTTCGATTTGCTTGGCGAGATCCTTATAACTGTGGTTGAGGCTCGCCGACTTTCTTACTGCAAGATCTATGGCCTGGGTCTTGTACTTCTCTTTTATCTCTCCGAATCTCTTAGTCCGGCGAGCTTGCTTTTCAAGAAGTTTGAGATTTCCTTCTATTTCGTAGAGAAGGTCATCGACTCTTTCGAGGTCAGCCGTAGTCCCTTTCAACTTGAGCATTGTTTCATGCTTACGACGCTTGTACTTTGCAATACCGGCGGCTTGCTCAAACATTTTTCGTCGTGAATTCTCCTTATTCTGAAGAATATCATCGACCATGCCCAACGCAATGATGGCATATGAATTCGAGCCGATCCCGGTATCCATCAGCAAGGATCTGATATCCTTGAGGCGACAGGCCACGTCATTCAGGCGGTATTCACTTTCCCCACTTCTGTAGAGCATGCGCGTGATCGTCACCGTCTGATATTCTACCGGAAGTATATTCTTTGTATTCTCAAATGTGATCGCCACCCGGGCTACACCCGCCTTCTTTCTTTTCTTGGTTCCATTGAATAAGACATCACTCATATGGTCCAGCCGCAGTTCCTTTCCCTTCTGCTCCCCAAGAACCCACCGTATGGCGTCGACGATATTAGACTTACCGGCTCCGTTCGGGCCTACTACGCCAATGACGTCTTCATCAAAATGAATGACCGTTTCATTCGCAAAGCTTTTAAAGCCTTTTATTTCCAGTGTCTTCAGTCGCATCGCGCAAATATAGATTTTATATACATATAAAGTAAGCAAATGTGTCTGAATATCAGCGCTTTATCAGACATCAGCGAGTGTAATTAATATAGCATTTTTTCCTAAGTTATACAATGTTGTCTTTAAGCTCATTAGGCTAATTATCCTATCTTCGAATTTCAAACACGAAGTATGTATCGAGCGATGTTTTTAATGGTTCTGGGATTACTGCTTTTCCTGTTCGGTTTTGTAGCACTTGTCATGCTGCTGATAGGTGCCCGGATCAGCTTTCTCGCATTCATAGATGCCGGTGGTCCGACTTTGGGCCTTGTCATCAGGCTCCTCATGATATTTGGTGGGCTTTTTCTTGTATATATCTATCGGAATAAGTTCGAGTAGCAAAACTGGTGCTTCCTTGTTCAGGATCGAATGTAAAGTTGTACTTAGGAGGGAAACACTCTAATCAGCGGGTACAGTTGTCTCATTTCCAACTAACTATCTTTATTCAATTGATTAAAACACACCGCACAGGCATGGAATATCGTGTTTAGCATGACATCCATCTTTCAGCTAAATTTCCGACCTTCCGCTAACTTTAGATTTACCAAATCTTGAAGATTTTGGAAATCTGTTCAGTTCAGGAGGCTGCAATCAGGAACAAGCTGTGCTCCAGATGCATAGTGGACATTTAAGTAAATCTGATCGGCCTTAAAAACTTATCTTTGAAAAATGAGTGCGCAAGAAATAATCAAAGAAATCCAGCAGCTACCTGTCAGTCAGAGAATGCTCGTAATCGAGCAAACGCTTAAATCGATCCGAGCAAGTACGCACAGGCAGAATATGGAAAACGCTGTCGAGGAAGTGATAGAAGACTACACATCTGATAAAGAACTCTCTTCATTCACCGATATTGATTTCGACAGATTTTATGAAACAAAGTGAAATTTAGCTTGCAAGAATCTTGTCAATAGAAACCTGAATTGGTGTAGAAGATCAACCACCAGCCTCTATAAACTTCTCCCTGATAGTCTCCGAAAGCGACTTCCCTGAAATCTTGCTGTCAATCCACGCGAGCATATCCAGATGTAGAAACGCCCTGCGTTCATACGGCTTTTCACTGAGGCGGAGCAGATCCTTTTTTAGCTTCTGCCGGCTGGCGAGACGTGGACTGGTCGTGGCCACATTCCGTCGGAAGTAGTCCAGGATTGTTTTTTGCACCTCGTTCAGGTCTTTCATTTTACCGAAAAACCGGGAGACAGAGTCCACCATATACGGTAGCAGGTCATCATGTCCAAGTTCATAGTGAGACATCAGGTGTAGCAGGCGCGCATAGCATTGAATGTCTTCCCGGAGGTGAGCTGCCCGGATATTGATGATCTCGTTCAGGTATTGGATGCAGTGATCATAGTCTCCGGCTCCAAAAAATAGCCAGGCCATCTTATAGTTAAAAACCATGATCCGGTGAATGTCCAGATGGTTTTGGTACTCTTTCATTAATTCTTCGATCTCCGGAATCAGCTTTACCCCTTCATGAAATGACCCCTCGAGAATATGCTTGTTGATCCGCGCGGTATTGAGGTACATGAAGTGGATAATACTCTGCGTCGTCCCAAAATTTTTGGCGTACTGCTTGCTAAATGTCTCAAACCTTTCCAACTCAATCACATATCTGTCGTACCGCCTCATGCTAAACAGCGTCGCGAGCACATACGAAAGGCCACGCATATAAAGCACCGGATCTTCACTTTTCAATTCCGGGTTTTTGTCAAACAGATCGACCCATTGTACTGCGTGGTTATAGCAGTTTTCAAAATCAAGGAGGATATAGTAATACCACATATAGCTTTGGTGGAGGAAGATCCTTTCGATCACCGTCAGCGTGTTTTCGTTGATTTTCTTCAACTCGTCTTTGAAGTATTTCTCAACTGACCTGTGATCCTTTTGATCGCGTGCATGACCCATCGTGATGTAGCGTCCATGGATGCGGATTTTGAGATTCGACAGCCGCACAATATTGGAAATGCCTTGCTCCAGAAGATCCGCCTCATCGAGCAGTTTTTCCATTTTCCCTTCGACACGCCTACTACGTGTAATATGTCTTTCCTCAATAAACTTGATAAACTCCACGATCTCAAGGTGCAAGACATGCATCTCCACCCTGTCGGCTTTTGGACGAGCGCGTTCGAGTAAGCGCAGAGCCTGCAGGTAAAGTCCTTTTTCGTACAAAATCCGCGCGTGATCCAGTTGCTCCCTGAGTTGAATGTCGATGTACTTGTCTGCCTGAATCAACCGAAGGCTCTTTAAGACCTGGGCGTACAAATGCCGTTTGAGATTTGACAATTGACTCTTCGTGATGCCCTCCATCTTTGAAAGGACGTGCCCTTCATCATACGTCGTCACCTTCTCCAGAATATCGAAGAGTCGGACGAACATCACGTTCTGATTGCTCTGCAAACGCTTGACAAACAGCTTGAAATTGCGCTTTTCCGCCTTTGTCAGGCTATTTATCAAATTAATAAGCTGATCATTTTTTACACTGGGCATAACAATACAAATTACCACAACACATGGATTGTCAATGAATTGTACAAATATCGTCAATTTTGGGCATAAGCGTTTTTCAAATAATTGATTTAGCGCTTACCTCTGCACACCCCTATTTTTGTATATGAATGAGAACGATTTGTATTCGACTGAAAATGAATCAATTCTCAAAGAAGGTATTTATAACTAAAACAAACCAAAACAACTTTGAACATGATCACGCACAAGTTTGAGTACATCTGGCTGGACGGTTACACACCGGAGCCAAATCTCCGTAGTAAGACAAAGGCCATGGCCCTTGAAAATTACGAAGGAGAGGTTGATCCGCTTCCTATGTGGGCGTTTGACGGCAGCAGCACCAAACAGGCACACGGTAGCAAGTCTGACTGTCTGCTCAAGCCAGTTGCAGTATATCGCGATCCGGCACGTCGTAACGCCTGGCTCGTCATGTGTGAAGTACTGAATCCGGATGGGACACCGCATGTATCTAACACACGTGCGCTGATCAACGATGATCCTGATTTCTGGTTCGGTTTCGAGCAGGAGTATACACTCGTCATGAACGGTCGTCCACTTGGCTTTCCGGAAAATGGATACCCGGCACCACAGGGCATGTACTATTGCTCAGTAGGAAATGACAACGTCGCAGGTCGTGATCTCGTAGAAGAACATTTTGACCAGTGTCTGGAAGCAGGTATATCAATCACAGGCATCAACGCAGAAGTCATGCTGGGCCAGTGGGAATACCAGTGTTTCGGAAAAGGTGCAATGAAATCTGCCGATGACTTATGGATATCGCGTTACTTATTATTCCGCATCTCTGAAGATTATGGTGTACATATCGAATTCTCTCCAAAACCGGTAAAAGGTGATTGGAACGGATCAGGTATGCATGCAAATTTCTCCAATCGTGTGATGCGTGATATAGGTGGCAAGGAGTTGTTTGACAATATCTTCAAGACACTTGATAAGTATCATGCTGAACACATTGAAGTATACGGTTCAGGAAATCATGAGCGTCTGACAGGTAATCACGAAACACAACATATCGACCACTTCTCCTTTGGTGCAAGTGACCGTGGTGCTTCGATCCGTATTCCTCTACCCACGATAAATGATGGCTGGAAGGGATATCTCGAAGATCGTCGTCCGGCATCAAATGCTGATCCATACAGACTCGTCTCACGTATCATGAGCACGGTTAAGGAAGCAATGTCTCCGGTGACCGTTTAAAAAACTTTCAGATTATCGTTATTTGATAAAAAGGGCCGGCAATATGCCGGCCCTTTTCTTTTTATTGGTGGTGCATTTTTTTACCCATTGATGTCACCTGCAATAAAACATCCCACCGCTCCCCAATTCCGCATGTTATATGGCGGATTATATTGCTTTGCCACTGCTCGAATAAGATTAACCTGTATGATGCTTTGCATGGCATACGGAGGTATTGCAACCGCCCAAACAAACATTGCAACACTTGAAGAACAGATCGCATCAGCCGTCGAGGACGCTGTCACGACCGAGCAAACCCATTCTTATGACCTTCTTTCCGACCTTACCCCCCACTCTATTGATCTCAACGGTGACCAGGTGGAAATCCTCGTCGAACTCCAGATGCTCACTCCGATACATCTTCGGGCACTGGCTGTCTACCGTGAAGTCAACGGCGACCTCATCTCTGTATATGAATTGCAAGCAATCCCTCATTTTGATATCAGGACAATCAGAGAAGTATTCCCGTACATATCAGTCAATTTAAATTCAAGTGAGACGCATCTCAGTTTGCGTGAAAAAATAAAACGGGGCTCAAGCGAACTGATGCTCCGGTGGGGCCGGATATTGGAAAGTCAACCGGCATATCATCCGGCATCGTCCATTACACAGTTTAACGGAAATAATTCCCGATTGTACTTCAGGTACAGATTTCAAATCCCAGGCAAACTTTACTTCGGCCTGACAGGTGAAAAGGATCCTGGAGAAGTATTATTTAAAGGGAGTAATCCATACGGGTTTGACTTTTATTCATACCATCTGTTTATTAAAGAGTATAAATCCTGGCTTCCAAAAATTGCCATTGGCGACTATTCTATCGCCATGGGACATGGCTTGATCATTAATTCCGGATTCACGCTGGGCAAAAGCGCTCTGACCACGAGACTGATCAATGCAAGACGCACATTGCGCCCCTATACTTCTGTAGGTGAACATGCATTCTTTCGCGGCATTGCATTTGAAATCAAACCGCACAAAACCATGACCGCAACATTCTTTTATTCCAGAAAGAAGCATGATGCAAGTGTGCGCATTGATACGCTCATCGATGACAATGGCGATATGCTCATCGACAAATGGTTTTCATCATTACAAGCTTCAGGAAATCACCGTTCCGAATCAGAAATAAACAACCGCAATCAAGTGCGCCAGGTGACAACTGGCGGTTCAATTCAATTTCGAAAGAGCAAATACAGTATCGCTTTAAACGTGGTTCGCCGATCCTTTGACATGACATTAAAACCCACACGTACGATCAATACCCTCAGCAGATTTGGTGGCAACCGGCTCACCAATGTCAGCATGTGCTATCATTACAGCTTGCTCAACTTCTACTTTTTTGGTGAGACAGCCATTGGTCAGAACAAGGCCGTTTCGACGGTCAACGGCTTCCTGCTCGCTCTCGACAAAAAGATAGATGTAGCGGTATTGGCGAGAGTCATTCCTGCTTCGTACCAGCAATTTGAGGCGCGCACATTTGGTGAGAGCTCTACCGCTGAGAATGAAACGGGTATCTACATCGGAACAGAGATCAGACCATTTGAAAACTGGAC
The DNA here is from genome assembly GCA_003648285.1 of Bacteroidota bacterium. Taxonomy (GTDB): domain Bacteria; phylum Bacteroidota; class Bacteroidia; order Chitinophagales; family Saprospiraceae; genus B8-G4. The sequence goes on along the minus strand of QMOR01000040.1, from coordinate 3,378 downwards.
AATCAACGCGTATAGTGATATCTGGAAACACCAACGTCCACGATTCAACGTAGATGGACCGGGCCAGGGCAATGAGCAACTCTTGCGCATTACATATCACAAGCGACATCACAGCACATTCTATATTCAATACCGGCACGAGACAAAAGACAAGAACTCAACGCTGGACGATCTCCGCATCGATCGCGTAGTCCCTCATAACCGACAATACTTGCGTTTACACTTCAGTCACAAAGTCGGCGCCGGAATAGAACTCAGGAACCGCGTTGAATTTTCATTTTATCAAGAGGAAAATCAGGATACGAAAAAGGGTGTCTTGATCTACCAGGATGTGATTTACAAACCGATCGAAACGGCCCTCACATTTACGGCGAGGATCGCATTCTTTGATACGGATGATTATTTGAGTCGGATCTATGCTTATGAAAATGACTTGAGTTATCAGTTTTCAGTTCCGGCCTATACGTATCGGGGCGTGCGATACTACGTCAATATAAAGTATTCAGGATTGCGCAATATCACTATCGAAGGGCGTATTGCGCAGCTCAGGCTATATGACAGGGATGAGATTGGCAGTGGCAATTTGAAGATAGATAGGAATACGAAGACAGAAGTGAAGGTGCAGATCAGAATGCGATTTTAGCCTAGCAATGGGCATTTATGCAACCCAAAAAAGGTCTTTATATCTTTACATACTTCTATATCAGTCATATCAAAGGCACCTGACTAAAAAACATTATCTTTAAATTGATACAGGATTAGCTCACTTACTACTAAGCTGGTTGAAATTTGGCAATCTTGTCTACAAGAGGAAATGCAAACAAATTGATACTTCTATTTTATATAGAATAATGAGTAATCGAAGGACCAAGTTTTCAAAACAGATCAACCTCGAAACTGGAGCGTTGACAATTCCTATGGACATCAAATCGGATGCCTTCAAAGATTTTCAACTATTCATAAAGAGTAAATCCCTGTCTCAAACTAAAGATCAAAAAATGGCCATTAAGTCCTTAGGGATGAAGTTTCGTATGGAGGATGATAATTGCTCGGAATGAAGGGATTATTAATATTCTCTATAGCCTTTAATAGATTCCCTGCCTATGGCCAATTCTTCGAATATCAATAATTTCGACAGCGTCATCTACTTGATATATGATTCGATAATCTCCTACTCGAATTCTCCAAAACTCCTCTTGTAATCCTTTCAGTTTCAAACACCCTCTGGGGTACGGATTGTCGGACAGAGATTCTGCTTTATCTAATATTCTACCTTGATACCCTCTCGGGATTGATCGCAAATCCTTAATTGCTTTTAAAGTAAACTCAACTTTATAACTCATTTGCTTCGAACATTCTCTTTACTTCCTCCAAGGGGATTTTTTTATCATTCTTCCTCGATTCAGCAATAAGAATGTCATAAAATTCTGACCACATTTCACCATATTTTTCGAGATCGATTTGAACATACTTCCTGTTATTCTCGTCATCTGTTAGATACACTATGCCTTCCATGTCTAATAGCTTTTGATTCATAAAGTTAACGCTTTTCTAGTTGCTTTGGTTTCACATTCATGCAGCTGGCAGCTTTCTCCAGATTGGTCATTATGCCGTCTCCAAATTTCTCAAGACCACTAATGCATTTTGTAATGTATTAAAATCATGCTAATTCCAAAGAAGAGTTTAGTGTGATTCTCACTTCACTTGAGCATACACATATTGAATAGTTCATTCAAAATCCTGATACAATAAATACAATTTCCTTTTCGCTTTGAAGCCTTTTACATCCTTCTCCCAACTCCCCCTAATTTCCTCCTCACTCCAACCCGCCAATATCTGCTCTCTCAATTTGGCAGTCCCGGCAAGTCTGTCAAAAAACAAATTCTCCAGAAAAAAAGCACCCTTGTCGGACAAGTAGGTATAGTATTGAATAAGCCACGAAAGATTGATTGACCGCCATTCCAATATTTCATCAGTGGTGAGAGTGGAGAGATTAGTCCCATGGAGTGTCACCCCATCATACTTTGGCTTCATGGCTCCGGGCATTGGCTCCGGAGTGAATGTATAACCTCCAGGAGCGAAATCAGGATGTCCAATCACCTGAAACTGATTTGCGGTCCCTCTGCCTATAGAGACATTCGTCCCTTCAAAAAAGCACAACGACGGATACAGGAGGATTGACCTCAGATTGGGCAGATTAGGTGATGGAGCTACAGGAAGATCGTAGGTCATCGTGTGATCATAATTTTCACACGCGATAACTGTAAGATCACACTGCACGCCATTCTCGAGCCAGCCTTCACCGTTGATCATAGTTGCCAACTCCCCTATTGTCATCCCGTATACGACAGGAATCGGGTGCATCCCGATGAAGGATTTGTATTCAGGTTCGCGTACAGGACCGTCAACATAGTATCCATTCGGATTAGGTCGATCCAGCACAATCATCGGAATCCCCGCCTCAGCACATGCCTCCATCATCAGGTGCATCGTAGAGATAAACGTGTAAAAACGCACCCCGACATCCTGGATATCGAAGATCATGATATCCACACCAGCAAGATCCTCTTGCGATGGCTTCCGCTTTTTGCCATACAATGACAAAACAGACAAACCTGTTTTACTGTCCTTTTGATCTTCGATTTTCGCGCCCGCATCCGCAGTCCCCCGAAATCCATGTTCCGGGGCATAAATCCTTTCGATATCCACTTTATTCTCAAGTAAGACGTCCACCAGGTGACGCCCTTGAACCATTGAGCTTTGATTAATGGTCAATCCGACAGATTTACCTTCCAAAAGTTTGAGATACATTTCCAGCCTTTCAGCACCTGGAACGACTGGATTCTGGATGTGGGATGCGGGATACTTGATGCTGACCGCAACGTCACGAGTACGCGAAATAGCTTTAGCTTGACTGATCGCTACGTTGAAAGTCCATTGGCAAAGGCGATCTTGAACACCCGGCACTTTTGAATTTTGACTTTTACATTTTACATTTCGCGGTTTACCAAAGTCATCTGTATTAGCGTATAGATCCCCAATAAAACAACATATAACAACAATCCACGATATCAAAAAAATCTTCTTTACATTCGTCATTTGCAGTTCACTTCGCATTTCGAAACAGTTTCATTCTGAAAAAGTACGCAATCATAGACATTGAGACCACCGGTGGCATGGTAAAACGTGATAAAATCACAGAAATCGCCATCGCCATTCACGACGGGGACAAGGTCATTGATAGTTATGAAACGCTCATCAACCCCGAGCGCAGTATCCCGGCGTTCATTTCTCGGATGACGGGGATCACAAATGAAATGGTCGCCGATGCACCCCGATTTTGTGAAGTAGCTAAAGACATCGTTGAGTTTACCGAGG
>QMOR01000039.1 GCA_003648285.1 Bacteroidota bacterium | reverse complement strand
GTGGATCGACCTACTTTATCAAGATACAGGGCAAGCCGGCCGGGGCAGACATGTTCCGTGCCGAGTGGTCCGGTTTGAGTGCCATCAGGGCCACAGGTACAATCCTCACTCCTAAGGTTTTCGCAACCGGCCAAGTCCATGGTCAATCGTACTTCCTCATGGAATATGTAGTGTTTCGCCCTGCAACCAATGCGGACTGGATTGAACTGGGCCGCAATCTTGCCCGCTTACACAAGACTGAATCTGACAATTTCGGTCTCGATCATGACAATTATATTGGTACACTCCCTCAGGTCAACACGCCGGTCGCAAAGTGGCCGGAGTTTTACGTTCGGTGCAGAATTCAGCCTCAGATAGATATGGCCGCCAGTTTACTAAGTCATGTTGATTTGAAAAACTGGGAGCTGCTGAGTTTGCAGTTGGAAAGCATTCTCACAGATTACTCGCCCTCACTCATCCATGGTGACTTATGGAGTGGCAATGTGCAGATGTGCGACCGTGGGCCAGTCATCTATGATCCGGCTATATGTTTTGCCAATCGTGAAATGGACCTTGCGATGTCTCAGCTCTTCGGTGGATTTCCGCAGTTGTTTTACGATGCTTACAAAGAGGAGTTTCCGATAATTCAATCAGGATTTGATGATCGGATGGAGATCTATCAGCTATACTATCTTTTAGTGCACGTCAATCTGTTTGGCATGAGTTATGTGCCCGCCACAAGTAGAATACTAAAGAAATTTGCTTGAAAAAATTAAAGCAGGTCATCGAAACAACCTGCCCTAAAACAATGAACTATTCTAATCTTATGTCTATCTGACGACTTGAAACTTCCTGCTGACAACACCGTCAGAACCTGTCACACGAAGGACGTATGACCCGCTGGCAAGGCCGAATATGCTGATCTCAGCTCTTTTTGTATCATAATCCTGAGCTGCACGAAGTGCACCTTGCATATCATAAATCTCAAGGCGCTCGATATATCTGTCGCCATTGAGGTGTGCTTTCAGGACATTATTTGAGACTGGATTTGGAAAGACATGCAATCTGTCATCTATTGTCAGACGGACTGTTTCATCACGTTCTCCAGGTGTGTGATAATACATGGTCGCCTCCGCTGGTTCAATAGAGCGCATTTGTCCATCACTTCCAATGGTTCCAATATTATAAGCCGAGATATTAAATGGCATCTGGATATTGGGTGGTGGAAAACCTTCTATGTCATCCACAACGATAAAGGTCATCGTCAGAATCGTACCTGCTCCCGTTGCAGAAGTTGCATTTGTACGCGTAAACCCGGCATCAAGTCTCCCATGCCAGGGCTCCATGTGCATTTGAAAATTTGGTGCGTCATAGCCTAGCCATGCATTACTGTGGAATTCGATATCCACTGAATCCATCTGGTACAATTCTGTTGGTAAATTCAGCGAGAAATGGATCCCGTGCATATCGACTACTGGACTTGAACCGTTCCCGATTGCGATTTCAAATACCGCAAGGTCTCCCGAATCAAGTGCTCCTTCAGGAGGTATGATGATAAATTCGTAGTCCGCTTTGAGCCCGGTCACGTCCGGAATCAAGGCATGTTGCCGCAGGTAGTGATCATAGATCAACTGCGTATCCAATTCCGAAACCACACCATCTCCATTTCCGTCTACATACTTTGTATTGACATCAGAGGATCCTTCAAAGCCAAACCAGTCATCTGCATATTGCCCCAACCAGGATGAATTGTCCTGATAATTGCGTGAGGCACCCTTCTCTCCTACATGCCAACCCAGTGTCAACAAGTCAGCCATATCGACCTGACCGCTGCCATCGGCGTCACCGGGCCATACACAACCATCAATACACACGCAATCTCCAAGGTCGCCATGGTCTTGTACATCGACACGAATCCGAATGCGCTCGCAAGCCCCGTTTACAACACAGTAGTCGATCTCAAATGAATCAAGCCCTGTATAGCCCACAAAAGGAAAATAAACCATCATGTCGTATCCTGAAATTGGATCGCAACCTACAGTGTCAATTGTAAAGTCGCCATTATAAAGCTTCAAAAGGCCATGTTTCGGACTCGGTGCGGTGGTAAGAATGAGATTATACCCATCTAACGGAATCTGGTAATTCAATACCAGAGGTGTTTCTTTTGGTGTTATGAGGTCATAGACTGTCAGATTTACTGGTGGCATATCGCCTATATATATGACAACTCTTCCTGTCTCAAGTCCATTCAGAGGCTTGATATCATAGGTAAACTCTATAGCCCCCACATAAGACGAATCGGGCGAATAAGTAAAGACGCCCATCTCATCCATTGTAAGCTGTCCCTTGTCCGGTAATGTGTATGAGTGAATTGGAAATGCTTTCACATCATTATCTCTGGCATCGAATACAATCGTCGAATCGATGCGCGTATAGTACACATCATTGACAGCATAACTATTGGGTACATCCTGATAAAAGACATCGATCATGATCACTCTTGTCAGTGTGTCATTGACCAGGGTAAAGCCATCTAAACCAACAAACCCTTCATCAGAAGTATACACCCATGCCTCACTGCTCTCAGGAAGAGCTGTCCCATTGTTAGCATCCTCAGTTTTCACAAATCCACTCACCGGCATATATGCCGTCACAGGCGTCTGATTGTTTGTCGAGAGGTATAAGGTATCCACGAGTGTGAAACCTCCGTCCGGTATTACACAAATATTCACGTCAGCCACACCACAGGAACCGTACTCATCGCACACGACGTATGTCAGATAAGTCATGCCTGTATATCCCGATGTGGGAGTAAACGTGATAGACTGGCCATCAGCAGATATACTTGCACTCCCGAGTGGAGATACAACAATGTCAGTTATGGTCATGCTATCACTTCCTATCAGCGTATCATTGACGAGGACCAATAGAGATGTGTCCACTGCCTCCGACTCCACGACCATATAATCCTCTATGGCGATCACATGTGAGCTATCAACAAAAATACGGTAGGCGGAAGTGATTTGCTTTGGCGGAAAATTGCCTGAGAAGTGCTCTACGATAAACTCCGCAGTACCAACGGCTCCTGTAACTGGCACAAAGTCTATCTGAAGTTGACTGCCAACCATGCTGGTTGAGACATCGCCAAGTGCCGGGTCGGCATCAAGCAAGATTGTACTGATCGGGTACAATACAGTTTTCGACCAACTGAGTGTCATGCCCTGATTTAGCACAGTTTCTTCAACCCAGTCCTGAGCACTCGCAGTTCCGTAAAACGCAACAGCAGCCAATAAGACACACCACCTTACGGTAGCACGCATCCTTCCTGAAAAGTTCATTGTTTCGGTCGTAACTGGAAAAACGTTTCTTAGTACGCCCACAAGATACAAATTCACTTCTAAAACCACAATCATTCATATATGTATTTCTTTAATTTGATGATTATAATAATGTGTATTCATAAGGGAATGAACTTTTAAGGTGCATATACTGCAGACGCAACTGTCCGCATCATAAAATCTTTATAATTTCGGGCTAGAATGAGAATCAATCACATCGCATGTCATCCCGGGTAATTGATACATCTGCTTCGGCGTCCGCACTCGATCTCAAGCTCTATTCGGTGCTTAGGGAGTTTAATGTCTACGAGCTCAACAGGCTGAGCAAATTTGTCAACAGCTCTTATTTCAATAAGAACGAACGCCTTGTACGGCTTTTTGAACAATACGAGAGTATTATCAGGAATGGTGCAGCGAGTACGCTAACGAGAGGGCAAGCATGGTCAAGTGCTACTTTAGATACAACGTATAATGATCAGAAATTCAGGAAATTATGCTCAGATTTGCTCAGATTAATTGAGCAATTTCTCGTACAGGAGCAGTTTGAAAAAAACCCTCTCCACAAAGCTGACTATCTGATTCAGGCTATCAATGAAAAGAAACTGGATGCGCTTACGACAAGTTCGGTCCGTACGGCAAGGCGTCTGTCCGATCAGTATTTTTTCCGCCCTGCCTCATACTACTACTATCAATACGCATTCGAGCGCGGGATCTATGGTATGAATGAGCTCGAGATTGATCGCAGTAAAGTGATGAATGTCGAGCAGATTGCCCAAAACCTCGACACATTTTATCTGGCCGAAAAGATGCGTTATTACTGTTATGCTCTGGTCAGGCAGCCACTGGTCGACCATGAGTATGATTTTCTCCTGATGGATGAGATCATTTCACATATTGCCAAAATGGGGTACGATGAAATTGTCCCAATCAACTTTTACTACCAGATCTATCTCACCCAGAAAGAGCCGGAGAATACCGTACACTACACCCGACTCAAGTCGCTCATTCACGATTACATAGATCAATTACCAAACATTGAAGCAAAAGAGGTCATGGATGCAGCATTCAACTTCTGTATCCGTCAGATCAATAATGGCAACAAGCTATATGTAAAGGAGTTATTCGAACTCTACAAAGAATCGTTGCGCAATGAACTCATATATGTCAATGGCATTCTCGACCCATGGAATTTCCGAAATATCATTGTCTCTGGTCTGCGCCTGGGTGAATACACCTGGATCGATCGCTTTATACATGACTATCAGGACCGAATCGATATAAAACACCGTAGCAACGCTGTGAGCTTTAACAAGGCCAATTTGTATTTCTATCAGAAAAAGTATGATCAGGTCATGCAATTATTGCAGGAGGTGGAGTACGAGGATCCATCATACAATCTGAATAGCAAAGCGATGCTGATTGCCACGTATTACGAACTGGACGAAGTCGAACCATTGTTATCTCTACTTTCGAGCTTTGCCGTCTATCTGCGCCGGGGAAAAAGTATACCACAACAGAGAAAAAGTCACTACCAAAATCTTGTGCGCTTTGTGCGTATGTTGGTGCGTACTCCGATAGGTGACAAAGCGGCCCTCAAAAAATTGCGTAAAAAGGTGACAGATGTAGAAGGCATGGTAAATAAGTCATGGCTGCTGGACAAAATAGATGAGTTACTGTAAATCAAATCCCCACGTTATATTTGCGTGACTTTTGAATATATGCACTACCCTGTTAATTTTGGCAAAATTTTACCTATGAAATACCTGAGTCTGGCATTCCTTGTTGTTTTCTTAGCTTGTACATCGGAGAGCGAAGCGAAGCTTTTTCCTCTCGAATCAGAGGTCGCAGAAAACCCGACAAACGCCAATGTCAGTCAATTGCTCAATGCGTACTCCAGCTGGCTCGCAGAAAATCCCGCGCCAAACGCAACGAGAAAAGAAGTCTTGCTGAAATCATATACCATCAGTGACAAGCACATCAGGCAAAAAATGAAGTTGGCGGCACTCAAAGGCCTCGTGCTGGACTATCCGGATGACGCTGAGACACTTGACAGGCTCATCGAAATGAGTAATATCCTCGAACGGATGCGAAAAACAGGTGCCGCACAAATACTCAATCAGGCTATTGCACAAAACTACCCGACCAAGCCAAGAGTAAAAGAAGAAATATTCCCTAAACTTCCACCAAACCTGATACCAATTGATAGCGTGATATTTCAGCTGGGACAGGCTATGTTTGATGATGGTTCGATGCGACTCAACAACCGTGTAGGCCGTCAGTATGTGGATGCCTGCGAAGCATATGCCATTGTATTTGACGGCACACCTGAAGCTGTAGAATTGTTGCACAAGGCCGCTGAGACTGCGCGCACGTTAAACACGATACACAAGGCCATTGAGCTCTATAACTGGATTCTTGACAGATATCCAGAGCACCCAAGATCATCTCAGGCGCTTTTCCTGAAGGCATTTACATATGATAGCAATCTGGGCGATGTCGAGAATGCGAGAAAGTACTACACGGAGTTTCTCGAGAAATATCCGAGCGACGATTTTGCTGAATCCGCTACGTTCTTACTTGAGAATCTGGGAAAAGACGACGATGAGTTGCTGGATATTCTGCAAAAGAAATCGCAGGAGAGCAATTGATTTTTTAATTGCCGACAACCAGTTCGCAAGAGTCGAATGGATTGAGTGCAGTTCCCCGCACATCGGCTTCGGCTTCAATTCTGAATTCTGATTTGACACCTTGAATCAGCTTGGCGGTCTTGACAACTCCTTTAAAAAGGAAATTCTTTGACTCGATTGTGTCCATTTCTGACATGGCCCGATCAAAAGGCAGGCAAAAATCCACTTCAACGTATTCGTGTGCCAGCACCTCGATTTTCTGGACCAGCTCGATTTCGCCAAGGATATACTCATCGACGAGCTTATTCACACGTCGACCTCGCTTATACTTCTCAATCAGCTTAACACGTACAGACTTCACAGTCTGATCGTGCATTGAATAAAAGCGGATCGTCCCTTCTACTTTTGTGTCATCGGCGGAGATCTTATCAGGCACGTGGAGTTCAACCTTCACGCCTTCTATCCCCAACCACTGCTTTACTTTTCCAAACATTTTCTTGCAGATTGCTTTTCAGATAACCGCGCGATCAGACAAATCGTTTCATCCAGCTCTCGCCGAGCGGCTTTAACCAACTTTCGACAAAGTCTTTTTTGGTATTCACAAGGTTGTCAAAAAACAATGTATTGTCATCGACTTTCCCCGCTGCATAAAGGGCAGGAAGCTCATCTTTGTGTACCGTACGGACTTCATCAGACGCTAAATAGGCAAAATTCATCCGGTCCATAAAGTCCATGCCGTATTCTTCTCCCAGATTTCGGACAAACTGTACTGACGAGTCGATAGAGCATCCTCCGACACCTGTGTGCATGTCATTCACGACGAGTACTACAAAGCGATGATGTACTAATGCGCCTGTGGCCCTGAGAGCCACATTGTGACTGGTCCATTTATCGGTAAAATGCCCGATGTGTGCATCGAGGCCCGGGACTTCTGATGCGTTCAGGACCTTATTGCCCTGATAAATCCAGACTCTTGCTGTTTCTGGAAATTGATTGATATCCTGCATACTTCTTAAACTGACTTTAGTGGATTTGGTTTAGGATTAATTCAGTGAGGTCATAAACCATGACTGTGTCCTGCTTGTCTCTGGCCTTCAGACCATCTTCGAGCATGGTAAGACAATACGGACAATTCACCGCAATTTTCTTTGCACCTGTTGCCAATGCCTCATCGACGCGCTCTTCATTGATGCGCTTGTCGCCGGGCTCGTCTTCTTTAAACATCTGTGCGCCCCCTGCTCCACAGCACAATCCTTTGCTCCGTGATCGTTTCATTTCGACGAGGTCCTGATTGATGGCATTCAATATCGATCTTGGTGCATCATACTCCCCATTGACTCTTCCCAGGTAGCACGAATCGTGCAATGTCACTTTCCCGTCCCTGACACCATCGACCTCAATCCTCCCTTCATTTATCAATGCCTCAAGAAACTGTGTATGGTGCATGACTTCATAGTTACCGCCGAGAGCGGGATATTCGTTTTTCAAGGTATTAAAGCAATGCGGGCAAGCCGTGACGATACGCTTTATCCCATATCCTTCGAGCGTGGCAATGTTTTGTTGAGCGAGCATCTGAAACACAAACTCATTTCCCGCCCGCCGTGCCGGATCTCCCGTACAGCTCTCCTCACTCCCCAGTATGGCAAATACAATCCCGGCACGATTGAGCAATGCAGCAAACGACCTGGACACTTTTTGCGCCCGTGCATCATAGCTGCCTGCACACCCGACCCAAAACAACACCTCGGGAACGATCCCCTGAGCGTTCAATTCTGCCATTGTCGGTGCTTTATAATTTGCTTTAATCACTGAATGTCATTTTCTATTGAACCGAATCTGTTGACTGTGCCCATGCATCACGCTCCACTCCCATCTGCCACACAGCGCCTGTATTCTCAAGACTGGTAAACATCGGCACCCAATCTGCCGGGCCCTCAGAAAGAGTGAGTATTTCATAACGTCTCATCTCCATGATTGGCTCGAGAGGATTTATCAGGACGGGGCATGCCTCGACACATGCATTACATGCTGTGCAAGCGTGAATTTCTTCTTTAGTGATATAGTCAAACAAGGACTTGCCATCATCGAAATTTGATGCGGAAAGGCTTGTTTTTCCATCATTCTTATCTGAACTGATATACTCCGCTGATCCGCTTTTCAGCTTCTTTGACACTTCATCCATTCTGTCGCGAATGTCCATCATGACTTTCCGCGGTGACAATTTTTTACCAGTCAGGTTAGCAGGACATTCTGCTGTACACCTGCCACACTCTGTGCATGTATATGCGTCGAGCAGTGTTTTCCAGCTCAAATCAAAAACATCTTTGGCTCCAAATTCGGGAATCTCCTCATCCATTGGCATCTCTTCTCCTTCGTCAAACCCAAGCATAGACCTGACCTCCTTTTGCACATCAGGCATATTCTGCATCTCTCCCCGTGGACTAAGCCGTGCGTAATACACATTTGGAAAGGCGAAAATGACGTGCAAGTGCTTTGATATGGGCAAATAGTTGATAAACGCGAGTACCACGAGGATATGCAACCACCAGCCAAAGCGCTCGATGAGCATGAGCCAGTCTTCAGAAATACCACCAAAAACCAAGGGACCAAGGCTTCCGCTTACAGCAAAGTGGCCGGTTGCCACATAGTGTTGCGGGTCAATCCCCTGCAGGACAGTATCTGCACCATTCATGCAGAATATCCCCGTTATCAATGCGATCTCACCAAAAAGAATGAGATTGGCATCAAGTGTGGGCCATGCCGTCATTTCCGGCTTCCTGAATCGCGGCAATCGCAGAAGGTTCCTGCGCGCGAGAAAAATGATCGTTGCCACAAATGCCAGAACAGAAAGCACCTCGATAAAGCTGATGACAAAAGTGTAGAAGCCACCTAGTGGTTCAGCAAAAAATCTGTGTAATCCCAAAAAGCCATCCACGAATATCTCGATGAGTTCTATCTGAGTGATCACAAATGCCGAATAAATGAAAAAGTGCAGAATGGCCGGAAGCCAGTTCTTGAACATTTTTTTCTGCCCGAATGCCACGAGTAGCACATTCTTCCACCTTGTCCCTGCATTACCCGAAATCTCTTCGGGCTTGCCAAGGTGTATATTTCGATATAGCCTCCTGTACTGACGCACAGCCAGTTGAAAAGAAAGTAAACAAACAAGAATAAATATGATCTGCTGTACCACGTTGGAATATTAACTTTACAATACGAATATACTCATTGCGACGCTTCAGCCGAGCTACAAACTGCTGTAAAATGAAAATCCTTGACCATAGACAGATTCAACAGAAGATCAAACGCCTGGCGTATCAGATTCATGAAAACAACTACGCTGAAAAGGAGATCACCCTCGCTGGAATCAACAATAACGGGATGGTATTCGCCCGCATGATCAGGGATGAATTGCAAAATATCTCATCATCTGCACTCATACTTACACAGCTAAAAATCAATCCAGCCAAGCCACTTTCGGAAGATATCACTATCGAGCGCCCCATCAATGAGCTGAAGAAAGGTGTGGTGATCATCGTGGATGACGTTGCCAACACTGGCCGAACCATCTTTTATGCCTTCAAACCGTTGATGGAAATCCTGCCGAAAAAAATCGAAATCGCCGTATTAGTGGATCGCAAACACAAGTCTTTCCCTGTCAAGGTGGATTACGTAGGATTGTCACTGTACACAACACTCCAGGAGGATATTTCCGTCGAGATTCGCGATTCGATTGATTGGGCAGTTTTCTTGAATTAACCCCTCAACTCCTCAATCCTCTTAACGGCTTTGAGCCCTGCCTGATAACCAATATCATGCATCTTCGCACAATGCTTGAAATTGAATCGGCTAAACGCGTGAATCTCTGCCGGCTCAATGACGATATCGCAGATTTTAAGTTGGGGTTTAATATTATTGAGTGCTGCCAGATTAAAACAACGGGAGCCGATGCCGCGGACGGTCTTTAACTCTGAATTTTCAAGCGTCGTAAGCGGTACGAGATTGACGCCAATAAGTATATCGCATCGATCGCGGATCGGTGCGGCAGGTAAGTTCATGAGCACTCCCCCATCGACGTATTTGAAGTCACCAATCGGAACGGGTTCAAATAAGATCGGGATCGATGACGTTGCCACGAGATAATCGATCATAGGGCCCTTTTCGAATGTGTCGATAAGCCCTGAATTCAAATTTGTCACCGATACGAGAAATTCCTTTAGCGTATGATTAAACGTGTTGTCCGGGAGATATTTCTCGAGGAGTTTGCGCAATAACTTGTGCCGTGCAAAGCCTGTATTTGGTATTTTCAGGCTAAACATGCGTATAAAGCTCTGTTTGCAGGAGATCTCATTGATCTTTTCGGGAGAATAGCCGTGTACATACAAGGCGCCTATCACTGCACCGGCGCTCGTTCCGGAAATGATATCAGGATATATTCCGTTTTCCTCCAGCGCTTTGAGCACTCCGATGTGCACCATCCCGCGACTACCGCCACCTGACAATGCAATACCTATACGCATTTACTCATCATCTTTTCTTCACAATAACCGTTTAATTCATCTGCTTTCATCCTGATCCATCAATCAACTTTTACGAAACGGTCAGTCCAGACTCCATCCGCAGTATATACTTTCACTACGTATACACCAGACAGAAACGTACTGACATTGAGCTGATGGTCTTTTTCAAGAGCAATTAGTGCACCTGAAGTATTAAAAATCCGTACAGATTCAATGAGCAAATCCGTTTCGAAATACATGATATCTGATACGGGATTTGGATACATCCTTATGCTACTCGCAGGTAAAAACTTTGTCCCTACAAAAATGTCTATGTCTCCAGGTCCTCTAGGTCCTATTTGATATCCGTCAGTATAGGGAAGTGAGTTATCGAACTGACCACCAATTCCCTTTATACCTACAAAGTCACCTTTTTTAACACCGGGCTCATCAAACGCATCGCTATCCAGTCTCACTGCGTAACTATCATTTTCACCTGAAGCCGTAACATTCCATCCTGAACTACCGGTAGCAATCACCGTATCAATGACCAAGCTTTCGAGCCAGATAAACTTGGACTCTGTTGCCTCACTCAACGGCTCATTAATTGATATTGGATCGAGCAGCGCATTACCTGAAGACAATACGTCTATCTGACCTGCCGGACTTATCTGTGTGAGGCCATTAAACTGCGATATCTCACCTTGAATGATCAGGCGATCTCCTTCCGTCACCTCGTAGCAATCTGAACCACTCTTAAACACTTTTATCCCGTTGCCACTGTCATCTATGACAGTAAACTCTAAACCGCTTGGTCTTAGATTAACGCCATAGACAATAGCCTCGATCTGGCAATCCACATCACTGGAATCAACCACACCATCCGCATCAACTGTGGTTACAGTGGCGATATCATATACTGGATAATCAGGCGCGTTGGGATCAACAACTGTTACAGTGCCGAGCATATCAAAACTGACATGAGGATCACATTGGTATTCGTAAAAGCCAGGTTTATTGAATGTCAGATCAAAGTCCCATGGTCCCTCTACAGCCACGCCACTGAAAAACCCAATAGGATTGCATGGAAAGACATCCTGACCACCATTGACATTGTGCGGTACAAGCGTCTCCGGATTGGTCCATCTGACGGTTTGACCTACTTCGATTGTAATATCTCTGGGCGTAAACATGAGAGATGCAGCAATGACAGTCACATCCGGACCACCACCACTTGTTGAGTCATTGTACATCATGATTGGAACCGGCGTCGTGGCTCCTGCATTCGTATCCTCGCCGTCTAAAGCACCTACTCCACTAAAGTTCCAGTTTTGAATATCAAAAGTCGAACCATCCGGTCCCGTGCTATTTTTACGGGCAGCCCAGCCATCCTTATACTCCCAGCCTGTTCCAGAACCATCTGTATCTATCTCTCCAAATATGTCAATGACATTTCCATTCATAAACAGCTCCACGGCATCATCACCGTTGATCAGCATCGCGTCCACGTTTGGGAAATCTGCATCAAAACCGAAAAAATCAGCAAAATTCATGCTGTCTGATGCGACATACAAGTATGCGTTGGCATTTACCGCCATCATTGGAAAGGTAAACTCCACACTATCAGTTCCACCGCCATTATTGGCGCTCCCAATCCCGAAGATTGACAGATCGGCAATCTCCTCAGTTGTGTACAATTCAACACCCTTGGGCAATCCCCCTGGTAAATCCGCATCGAATACTGCGGTAATAACAATCTGCGCCTGGCTTACAGTAAGGATACTGAAGAAGGCCGCTAGGACTAGAGTAGTGTGTCTTGACATAAGATGGGCTTTAACGTATTTGTGTTTTTAAAATATTATTCCTCAAAATATGAAAAAAGCCGCACCCGGTATAGGTGCGGCTTTATATATAAAGAGTGGGTATGCAACTAATAGCTGCAAGCGTTAAAGATAACGCTTCCCTTCGACTCTTTGTCTAATCTTAGAAATACAGTTTGAATCCCGCATTCCATGTCCTTCCGAATCCATAAACTCCACGGTTATTGTAGAATTCATTTTCTGATGTTGAAGGATCGTCAACGATGTTTGTAACCAGCTCAGAAACATATACTTCATCAAGTACATTATTCATATTGAATCTTGCTACAGCGCGAAGTGAGTTCCCCAGGTCGAATTTGTAAGAGAGACCCAGATCAACTAATGAATAGCTAGGCAATTTCACAACTTCTCCACCAGGCATCAAGAACTGATCATCATCTACATCATAGCGTGCGTACAAGCTCGAAGCATTGTAAAAGTCTCCAAATATTGAGAAGTTTCTGATGAACTCCCATGACGCACCAATACTCATTGTCGTTTGAGCTGCATCACCAACCTTAAGACCGTCTGCAAATATTGTGAATTCACCTTCAGGCATTTGAGTATCAAGGTTTTGACCTCTTGCAGTAAAGTTGTTATTGTATTTCCAATCTCCAACAGAAAGCATACCAGTAAGGCTGAATGTCCGGCTTATGCGATAAGCCAATTCAACTTCAAGTCCAATATGCTGCTGCGCAACATTTTCAAACTGATACTGAATTTCCTCTCCAATGTCATTCTCTGAAGTAATATCAAATTGACGGTTGCCCCATGTCATATAGTATGCATTGACTTTGGCGTCAAAGCTTTGACTACGGTAACCATATCCTACTTCAAATGCAGTAACAGATTGATTCTTGGCATCTTCATTGACATCATTGACAAAATTGATAAAGACATTATCGAACAGTGGTTGCCGTGAATAGAATCCACCGTTAACAAAAATATTATTGCGCTCGTCAAGATTGAAATTCAATCCACCTTTGACTGTTCCACCGAGGAAGTTCTGCCATGCAGTTTCACGATCAGGATCACTCTCGAGGTAGTTGAAGTAATCAACTCTCTTGAATCCCTGATTGGAACCAGTCAACGCTATAAATGCAGACAAGCGATCTTGCGTATATTCAAGCTGCCCAAAGAGGCCAAGCCATGTAACCAATCCATCATTGTGGTATGCCAGAACGTTTGGATTGTCTGCATCCTTGTAGCTATTGTCAAAGAAATTTCCGAAAGTTGCAGGGGACTCTTCAGTCAAGTAACGGGTTCCATTGTCATCGCTCTGTGAGTAGTATGCATCAGCGTTTAAGAGGTTTTCGAGTCTCCTAAAGTGCTCACCTTTATAATAACGAGCATCGATTCCTCCAATAAGAGTGAATTTGTCACTCACCTCTGAAGTAAG